>NZ_VWWG01000071.1:0-33612 GCF_011753085.1 Burkholderia sp. Tr-862 | reverse complement strand
GTCGCGTCGACGCCCGATGCCTGGCAAGCGTTCGCGACGATCGCGGGCGTGCCGCCCGATGCGTTCGGCGGCACGCAACTGCTCGCCGACCGGCGCGGCTGGCTGCGTGCGCGCGCATTGCCGGGCAGCACGGGCTGGTCGGCATCCGACCTGCTGTGCCGCTCGGATGCGCCCGCACGCGCGCCGGCAGCCGCCGCGAACGCCGATCCGCTGACCGCACTGCTGTTGCGCGTCGATGCCGAACCCGTGCGCGACGTGCAAGCAGGGCTCCCGCACTGAATCCCCGAACCGTTTCCCCGCTCGACAGAACCTCACGATGAACCCGACCCGACGTCACTTCCTCGCGCAAGCAAGCGCCCTCGCCACCACCCTCACCGTCGCCCCGGCCGCGCTCCATGCGCAATCGGGCGCGCGGCCGCTGCTGAGGGCCGGCGACCAGAAAGGCGGGCTGCGCGCGCTGCTCGAAGCGGCCGGCGAACTGAACGGCCTCGCGTACGACATCGCGTGGACCGAATTCCCGGCCGCCGCACCGCTGGCCGAAGCGCTGAACGCGGGAGCCGTCGACTGCGGGCCGATCGGCGACGCGCCGGTGATCTTCGCGCTCGCGTCGGGCGCCCGCATCAAGGTGATCGCCGCGAACCGCTCCGACCCGTACGGCACCGCCGTGCTCGTGCGGCCCGACGCCACGCTGAAAGACGCCGCCGACCTGAAAGGCAAGCGCATCGGCACCACGCGCGGCTCGATCGGCCATTTCGTCACGCTGAAGGCGCTCGACGCGGCCGGCTTGCCGCCGGACGCCGTATCGTTCCGCTTCCTGCCGCCGGCCGACACGATGCTTGCGCTCGCAACCGGATCGATCGATGCGTGGGCAACTTGGGAACCCTATACGGCGCTCGCCGAAACGAGCGGCCGCGCGCGCGTGCTCGTCGACGGCCGGGGCCTGTGGTCGGGCCTCAGCTACGTCGCGGCGACCGACGCGGCGATCGCGTCGAAGCACGACGTGCTGCGCGACTTCCTGCAACGTGTCGTGCGCGCGCAGGTCTGGTCGTACCGGCACGTCGACGCGTATTCCGCGGCGCTCGCGCGCATCATCGGCATCCCGCCGGCGGCCGCGAAGCTGCAGTTCGAGCGCCGCAACACGCGCTGGCAGCCGATCGACGCGACGGTGATCGCCGGACAACAGCGCACGGCCGACTTCTACCTGAAGGCCGGGCTGCTGCGCCAGCCGCTCGACGTGCGCACGACCTTCGACCTCGGCTTTGCGCTCGCGTAACCGGCCGCGCGGCGGCGTACAACCGCCCGAACGGTTTTCGCACGATCTGGCACAATCGCGATTCGATCATCCCGCCTTTCAGCCAGCGTCATGCCAGCCATCTCCGAACTCTTCGTCTACCCGATCAAGTCCTGCGCCGGCATCGCGCTGCCGCGTGCGCAACTGCTCGAAACGGGCCTCGCATACGATCGCCACTGGCTGATCACCACCCCCGACGGGATGATGATCACGCAGCGCACGCACCCGCGCCTCGCGCTGATCCGCACCGCGCTCGACAGCGATGCGCTCGTGCTGAACGCGCCGGGCATGCCGGAGATCCGCACGCCGCTCGACGGCGACGCGACGCCCGCCACGCCGAAGATGGCCGCGACCGTCTGGCGCGACACCGTCGACGCGATCGACACGGGCGCCGAAACGGCTGCGTGGCTCACCGAATTCCTCGGCGTGCCGTTGAAGCTCGCGCGCTTCGGTGCGGACGCGCGCCGCGGCTGCAACCGCAAATGGACCGGCGACATCGATACGCACACGCAGTTCGCGGACGGCTATCCGCTGCTCGTGATCGGCCAGTCGTCGCTCGACGACCTGAACGCGAAGCTCGTCGCGAAAGGTGTGCCGGCGATCCCGATGAACCGCTTCCGCCCGAACATCGTCGTGTCGGATCTCGACGCGTATGAAGAGGATTTCCTCGAGCATCTCGACGCCGACGGCGAGACGCCCGTGCGGCTGCGGCTCGTGAAGCTGTGCACGCGCTGCCCGATGCCGACGATCGACCAGGTGACCGGTGCGCCGAACCCGGACTGGCCGCACGAGCCGACCGACACGATGCAGACCTATCGCGCGAACCCGAACTACGACAATGCGCTGACGTTCGGCATCAACGCGATCGTCGTCGAAGGCGCGGGCGCGTGGCTCGAGGTCGGGCAATCGGTCGAAGCGGAGATCGGGTTCGGCGACTAAGCGACCCACCATGACGACTGCCGGACATGCGTGCACACGCTCCGGCAGATCAAGCCTTCGGCTCTCCATCAACAATTTTATTGAACGATTGTTCCTGAATTGATATAGTCCGCTCATGGCAAGACCAAGGGAATTCGACACGGACGCAGCGCTTGATGGCGCGATCGCCGTTTTCAGCGAGCATGGGTTCGAGGGCAGCTCGGCCCAGATGCTCGTCAGCGCGATGGGCATCGGGCGGCAGAGCCTCTACGCGGCCTTCGGCGACAAATGGCAGCTTTACCTGTCGGCCGTGCGCCGCTACGGGATGGGCGAATGCGCTGCGCACTTCGACGCGCTGCGCAGCGGCGCACGCGCGATCGACGGGATCGGCGCGTTGCTTCGCCGCGTGGTCGAGACGGCCGCCCAGCCCTGTCTTGGCACGATTTCGATCTACGAATTCGGCGCGTCCCGCCCCGAGCTCGCGGAGATCCATGCGGTACTGGCCCACAGCTTGATCGCCGCGATCGCGGCCCGGGTCCGCGATGCGCAGCGCGAAGGCGACGTGGCCGCCAGCCTCGTCCCGGAAGCAACCGCCCAGTTCCTGATCGCGAACATCACCGGCATACGCGTCGCCGGTCGCGGCGGCGCCGACCACGCGAGCCTGACCGCGTTGGCCGACATGACGCTGCGGGCGCTGCGGTAGTTTTTTTTGGCCAATTAATGAATGATCATTCAATAATGAGGTAAATCATGAAAGCCATTGTGATGAACGGCATCGGCGGCCGCGACATGCTGGAGCAGATCGAGCGCCCTGCCCCGGTGGCGCGTACGGGCGAGGCGCTGGTCGAGATCGCCTTCGCAGGCGTCAACTTCATGGACATCGGCGTGCGACAAGGCATGGCCTGGACCGGGTGGCCCAACCCGAAGATTCTTGGCGTCGAAGGCGCGGGCCGGGTCCTGGCGGTCGGCGACGGCGTCGAGGGCATCGAACCCGGCCAGCGCGTCGCGTGGGCCTACGCGCCCGGCAGCTATGCGGAGCAGATCGCGATCCCCGCCACGTCGCTGGTGCCGGTTCCGGACACGGTCGACGATCGCACGGCCGCCGCCGTGATGATGCAGGGTCTCACCGCCAGCCATTTCGCAACCGACTTCTATCCCGTGCAGCCGGGCGACGTCGCTTTCGTCCACGCGGCTGCCGGCGGCCTGGGCCTGCTGTTGACGCAGATCATCAAGCTGCGAGGCGGCCATGTGATCGGTCGCGTCTCGTCCGAAGACAAGGTCGCCGCGGCCAGGGAAGCGGGCGCGGATCATGTGATCGTCGATACCGGCGGGCGGTTCGCCGCGAAGGCATTGCGACTGACCAAGGGCGAAGGCGTGCACGTCGTCTACGACGGCTCCGGGCCGAAGACCTTCCAGGGATCGCTCGACGTGCTGCGCCGCTCGGGAACCTTCTGCTGGTACGGTCCGGTGCTCGGCGGGCCGGGGCCGATCGACCTCATGAGCCTGCCGAGGAGCATCAAGATCGGCTATACGACCTTCTTCGATCATATCTACACGCCCGAACTGCTCCGCGCGCACTCGGCGCGGCTGTTCGACTGGATCGCGGAAGGCCGGCTCGCGGTCCGGATCGGTGGCGAATACCCGCTGGCGGATGTGGCGCACGCGCATGCCGACATGGAAAGCCGCACGTCCATCGGCAAGCTGCTGCTGAAGCCGTGAATGGCGGGGACGCCCGGTCGGCAGGCCGCGCGCCCGCACTCGGCCGGAACGGCCACGACGCGTCTTGAAACCGTTTCTAACGATGGCTCGCCGCCGGCAGCCGCACCGTGACCACCAACCCGCCGCCGTGCGCATCGGCCAGCGTCACGCTGCCCTGATGCACGCGCGCGATCTCCCGCACGATCGACAACCCGAGCCCCGTGCCTTCGACCGTCTGCGTCTTGCTGCCGCGATGGAAGCGTTCGAACACCGCGTCGCGCTCGCTGGCCGGAATGCCCGGCCCGTTGTCGATCACGTCGAGCCGCGCATGCTCGCCGTCGCGCGACACGCGCACCGTGATCACCGCGCGATCGCCCGAATAGCGGATCGCGTTGTCGATCAGGTTGCCGATCATTTCGCCGAGCAGGTCTGCTTGGCCGAGCACGTCGACATCGGCCTCGTGCTCGAAACCCAGGTCGATGTCGCGCGAGCGCGCGACGGGCGACCAGTCGAGCGTCACGCTGCGCGCGAGCCGGTGCAGCGCAACCGGCTGGTGCGCGACCGCCTGGCCGCTGTCCGAATCGAGCCGCGACAGCGACAGCAGCTGCTGGACGATCTTCGCGGCCTGCCGCACCGCGCCGTTCACGCGCCGCAGATGCACGTTCACGCGCGGCTGCTCGGCCGGTCGCAGCGCCAGCTCGACGCCGGCCTGCACGGCCGCGAGCGGCGTCTTCAGCTGATGGGCCGCGTCCGCGAAGAAGCGCCGCCGCGCGACCTGCATCCGCTGCGTGCGACCGATGTACTGGTTGATCGACTCGACGAGCGGCGCGAGTTCGCTCGGCATGCCGCCGGTGTCGAGCGGCGTCGGATCGCCGTCGCTGCGCGCGGCGACCGTTGCCGACAGCCGGTTCAGCGGCCGCAGCCCGCGCCCGACGCCGAGCCACACGATCCCGAGCGCGAGCACGACGAGCAGCCCCTCCTGCAGCAGCGAGCCCACCAGTATCTCGCGCGCGAGCGCCTGGCGCGCCTCGATCGTCTCGCCGACCATCACCCAGACGATGCGCGTCTGCGCGGTCGGCACGTCGTGCACCGGCACGCGCAACGCGGCCATGCGCAACTGATCGCCGCGATACATGACGTCGTAGTAGCGCGTGACGAACAGCGCGCCGTCGCCCTGCGGCAGCGGCAGGTCCGGATAGCCGGTGATCGTATGGCCGTTGTCCGCGCGGATCAGGTAGTAGATCTTGCCGCCGTCGCCCGACTCGAACATCTCGAGCGCGAGATACGGCAGGTCGACCTCGATCTCGCCTTCGTGGAGGCGCACGCCTTCGCGGATCAACTTCAGCGACGACGACAGCGTGCGGTCGAACGCGACGTGCGCGGCGCTCATCGCGCGCTGGTACGTGAGCCACGAGTCGAGCGCGAGCAGCCCGAGCAGTGGCAACAGCAGCCACAGCGCGACCTGCGTGCGCAGGTTCGGACGGGTCATTCCACGGCCTTCGCTTCGAGCAAATAACCCAGCCCGCGCAGCGTGACGATCGCGACACCGGTGTTCTCCAGCTTCTTGCGCAGCCGGTACACGTAGATCTCGATCGCATCCGCGTTGACCGACTCGTCGAGCCCGAAGATCTTCTCCGACAGCGTCTCCTTGTTGATCGCGCGGCCGTTGCGCAGGATCAGCACCTCGAGCACCGAGCGCTCGCGCGGCGTGAGCGACAGCGGTTCGCCGGCGAGGTGAAAGCCGCGGTCGATACTGTCATACGAAAGCGGCCCGCATTCGACCCGCGAATGCTCGTGGCCGAGGCTGCGCCGGATCAGCGCGCGGGCGCGCGCCTCCAGCTCGGTCAGCTCGAACGGTTTCGCCAGATAATCGTCGGCCCCAAGATCGAGCCCCTTCACGCGGTCCTCGACCGAGCCGTGCGCGGTGAGGATCAGCACCGGCACCGGATTGCGGCGCGCGCGCAGCCGCCGCAGCACCTCGAGCCCGTCGAGCTTCGGCAGCCCGAGATCGAGGATTACCAGCGCGTAATCCTGCGTGCGCAGCACGTGATCCGCCGCCTCCCCGTCCGCCATGTGATCGACCGCGAAGCGCGCGGCGCTCAGCGCGTCGTTCAGCGACTGGGCCAGGTTCGGATTGTCTTCGACGAGCAGCACACGCATGGGGACCTCGGGAAATCCATGACACAAAGGACGCTATTGTGAACCGAAATGAAAGCGGGCTGAAAGTGCGTCGCAATTAACATCCGCGTCACTCGAACAACACACGCACAACTGGAGGAAGACAATGCCGTTTGCACCGAAACAGCTCGCCGCCGCGCTGGCGATCGTCCTGGGCACCGCCGCCGGCGCTGCCGTCGCGCAGGTTCCGGCCGGATATCCGGGTAACTACCAGGGTGTCGTCGACGCCGCGAAGAAGGAAGGCAAGCTGATCGTCTACTCGACGACCGACACGGGCCTCGTGCGTCCGCTGATCAAGGACTTCGAAAGCCTGTACGGCGTGAAGGTCGAGTACAACGACATGAACAGCACCGAGCTGTACAACCGCTACATCAGCGAGAACGCGGCCAGCAGCACCAGCGCCGACGTGCTGTGGAGCTCCGCGATGGACCTGCAGGTCAAGCTCGTCAACGACGGCCTGATGGCGTCGTACGATTCGCCCGAAAGCCCGAACGTGCCGCAATGGGCGCAATACCAGAAGCAGGCGTACGGCACGACGTTCGAGCCGCTCGCGATCGTCTACAACAAGCGCCTGATCCCCGAGAACGAGGTGCCGAAGGCGCGCGCCGACCTGATCAAGCTGCTCACCACGCAATCCGACAAGTTCAAGGGCAAGGTCACGACCTACGACATCGAGAAGTCGGGGGTCGGCTTCAACTACCTGACGCAGGATGCGCACGTGAACGAGAAGGTCACGTGGGAGCTCGTGAAGGCGATCGGCGCGACCGGCCCGAAGCTGCAGTCGAGCACCGGCGCGATGATGGAGCGGATTTCGTCGGGCGAGAACCTGATCGGCTACAACATCATCGGCTCGTATGCCTACGCGAAGGCGAAGAAGGACAAGTCGATCGGCTACGTGTTTCCGAAGGACTACACCCAGGTCGTGAGCCGCCTGGCCACGATCTCGAAGAAGGCGAAGAACCCGAACGCCGCGAAGCTGTGGGTCGACTACCTGCTGTCCCAGCGCGGCCAGACGCTGATCGCGAACCAGGCGAACCTGTACGCGATCCGCACGGACGTGACCGGCGAAACGTCGGCCGCGAGCCTCACGAAGGAACTCGGCGATTCGCTGAAGCCGATCCAGATCGGCACCGGCCTGCTCGTCTACCTCGACCAGTCGAAGCGGCTCGCGTTCCTGAAGCAATGGCAGCTGGCGATCAAGCGCTGATCCGCTGACCTCGGGCCGCCCGCCGCACCGCGCGCGGGCGGCCCCTTCCCCTTACCGACTTCCTAGAGGCGGCCATCCGGATGGCCGCAGGGGTGAACTCATGCTTTCAACCAGCACACGCGGAACGGCGCCGGCCGTTCCGCCCTCCACCGGCCAGGACGGCGCGATTCCCGCGCTGCAGGCCAACGGCCTGCAGCCGCTCGCCGGCATGCTGCGCTGGATCGTCGTCGCGGTGCTGACCGTCGCGGTCGCGCTGCCGCTCGGCTTCATCCTGTTCCAGAGCCTGCTGTCCGCCCCGTTCTTCGACGCGAACAAGACGCTCGGCATCGACGGATTCCGCTTCATCTTCACCGACCCGGACTTCTGGTCGGCCGTGAAGAACTCGTTCATCATCGCCGGCGGGATGCTGTTCATCTCGATCCCGCTCGGCGGCATCCTCGCGTTCCTGATGGTCCGCACCGACCTGCCCGGCCGCCGCTGGCTCGAACCGCTGCTGCTCACGCCGGTGTTCGTGTCGCCGATGGTGCTCGCGTTCGGCTACGTGGTCGCCGCCGGCCCGGTCGGTTTCTACTCGGTGTGGTTCAAGGAACTGTTCGGGGTGCAGAACGTGCCCTGGAACGTGTACTCGATCTTCGCGATCACGGTGATCGTCGGCCTCACGCACGTGCCGCACGTGTACCTGTACTCGTCGGCCGCGCTGCGCAACCTCGGCTCGGACGTCGAGGAAGCGGCGCGCGTGACGGGTGCCCGCCCGTTCCGCGTCGCGCTCGACGTGAGCCTGCCGATGACGATGCCCGCGCTGCTGTTCGCCGGCGTGCTCGTGTTCTTCCTCGGCTTCGAGGTGTTCGGGCTGCCGCTCGTGCTCGGCGATCCGGAAGGCCACCTCGTGCTCGCGACCTACCTGTACAAGCTGACCAACAAGCTCGGCGTGCCGTCGTATCACCTGATGGCCGCGGTCGCGGTGTGCATCGTCGCGATCACGTTCCCGCTCGTGCTGCTGCAGCGCCGCCTGCTGAAGACGGCGAACCGCTTCGTCACAGTGAAGGGCAAGGCCGGCCGCTCGACGGTGCTGCCGCTCGGCGTGTGGCGCTGGATCGCGCTCGCGATCGTCGCGCTGTGGCTGATGCTGACCGTGATCGTGCCGATCTCGGGCATCGTGCTGCGCGCGTTCGTGACCAACTGGGGCGAAGGCGTCGCGCTCGCCGAAGTGCTGACGCTGGCGAACTTCATCGAGCTGTTCGAACAGGACAACCTCGTGCGCGCCATCGTCAACACGCTCGGCATCGGCGTGATCGGCGGCGCGCTCGCGATCGGCTTCTACTCGCTCGTCGCGTTCGCCGGCCATCGTCGCAACGACTGGGCGACGAAACTGCTCGACTACCTCGTGCTGCTGCCGCGCGCGGTGCCGGGCCTGCTCGCCGGTCTCGCGTTCCTGTGGATCTTCCTGTTCGTCCCGGGCCTGCGCGAGCTGAAGAACTCGATGTGGAGCATCTGGATCGCGTACACGGTGGTGTGGCTCGCGTACGGGATGCGGCTCATCCAGAGCGCACTGCTGCAGGTCGGCCCGGAACTCGAGGAAGCCGGCCGCAGCGTCGGCGCGACGCGCAGCCGCGTGTCGCTCGACGTGACGCTGCCGCTCGTGCGCTTCGGCCTGCTCGCCGCGTGGCTCCTGATCTTCATGATCTTCGAGCGCGAATACTCGACCGCCGTCTATCTGCTGTCGCCCGGCACCGAAGTGATCGGCGCGCTGCTCGTGTCGCTGTGGGCGACCGGCGCCGTCGACCAGGTCGCCGCGCTCTCTGTCATCAACATCGCGATGGTCGGCGCCGGTCTCGGCGTGGCCCTGCGCTTCGGAGTGAAACTTCATGGATAAGCTCATCGTCGACGACCTGCATCTCAGCTACGGCGCCAACCCGATCCTCAAGGGCGTGTCGTTCGAACTGAAGGCCGGCGAAGTCGTGTGCCTGCTCGGCGCGTCGGGCAGCGGCAAGACCACGCTGCTGCGTGCGGTGGCTGGCCTCGAACAGCCGTCCGACGGGCGCATCCAGCTCGACGACCGCGTGTTCTTCGACGGCGCGCGGCACGTCGACCTGCCCGTCGAACAGCGTTCGCTCGGCCTCGTGTTCCAGTCGTACGCGCTGTGGCCGCATCGCACCGTCGCCGACAACGTCGGCTACGGGCTCAAGCTGCGCCGCGTGGCGCCGGCCGAACAGAAGCGCCGCGTGCAGGCCGCGCTCGACCAGCTCGGCCTCGGCCATCTCGCCGAACGCTTTCCGCACCAGTTGTCGGGCGGCCAGCAGCAGCGTGTCGCGATTGCGCGCGCGCTCGTCTACAACCCGCCGGTGATCCTGCTCGACGAGCCGCTGTCGAACCTCGACGCGAAGCTGCGCGAGGAAGCGCGTGCATGGCTGCGCGAGCTGATCGTGTCGCTCGGGTTGTCGGCGCTCTGCGTGACGCACGACCAGACCGAAGCGATGGCGATGTCCGACCGCATCCTGCTGCTGCGCAACGGGCGCATCGAGCAGGAAGGCACGCCGGCCGAGCTGTACGGCGCGCCGCGCTCGCTGTACACGGCCGAATTCATGGGCAGCAACAACCGCATCGACGCACGCGTCGCGGCCGTCGACGGCGAACGCGTGACGCTCGCCGGCGACGGCTGGGAGCTGCAGGCGCTCGCCCGCGACACGTTCGCGCCGGGCCAGGACGCGCAGGCCGTGATCCGCCTCGAACGCGTACAGGTCGCCGACGGCCCGGGCGCGAACCGGCTGCAGGCCGACCTCGTCACGTCGATGTATCTCGGCGACCGCTGGGAATACCTGTTCCATTGCGGCGAGATGCGCCTGCGCGCGTTCGGCCACGTGCCGCGCGCGGCCGGCACGCACTGGATCGAATTCCCGGCCAACGACTGCTGGGCGTTCGCGAAAGCGGGCTGACCCCAGGCGCGACGGCCTGCGCGCCGCCGCGCCAGCATTCCAGCGCGCATCCCGTTTCGACTCAGGATCGGCGGACGCTTCACGGCGTCCGCCGTGGCGTGCCGCGCGCTGCGTATCCCTGCGAATTCGTTTTACCCCAATCCGTTTCACCTAACCCACAACAAACAAGGAGACACCGTCAATGAAGTCACGCGCAGAACGTTCGATTCGCACTGCTATCCTTACCGGCTCGGCTGCCGTCGCCGGCCTCGCGGCAGGCGCCGCGCACGCGCAGTCGTCGGTCACGATGTACGGGATCATGGATGCCGGCATCGAATATACGAACCATGCGGCGCCGGACGGCGGCAATTCGTTCAAGCTGAAATCCGGCAACAAGAACACGTCGCGCTGGGGCTTGCGCGGCACCGAGGACCTCGGCGGCGGGCTGAAGGCCGTGTTCCGCCTCGAAAGCGGAATCGATCTCGCGAACGGCGCGTCCGACGACGGCCCCGACTCGATCTTCGCGCGCCGCGCGACGGTCGGCCTGAAAGGCAAGTGGGGCGAAGTCTCGCTCGGCCGCAACTTCACCGTCACCTACGACTACATGCTGCCGTTCGACCCGATGGGTTACGCGCAGAACTACTCGTGGGCGACGTCGTCGATGGCGACCGGCGGCCGCAAGGACGGCCTCTTCACGCGTTCGTCGAACGCCGTGCGCTACGACGGCGAATTCGGCGGCTTCAAGTTCGGCGCGCTGTACGGCTTCGGCAACGTGCCGGGCAGCGTGAAGACCAGCTCGAAGTACGACTTCGCGCTCGGTTACGAGACCGGCCCGTTCGCGGCGGTGGTCACGTTCGACCGGCAGAACGGCGCGGCCGACAGCGTCACGCCGGCCGATACCGTCAACTACATCCAGGGCATCCATGCGGGCCTGAGCTACGACTTCGGCAACCTGAAGACGATGGCCGGTTATCGCAACTATCGGCGCACGTATCATACGAGCGCGGCGAACCAGCTGAGCGACATGTATTGGGTCGGTGGGTCGTACCAGTTCACGCCGACGTTCTCGCTGATCGCGGCCGTCTATCACCAGAACATCAAGGGCGGCACGGATGCGGATCCGACGCTGGTGTCGGTGCGGGCGAACTATGCACTGTCGAAGCGCACGGTGCTGTACGCGGCCGGCGCGTTCGCGATCGCGCAACATGGGCAGAAGGTCGGCGTGTCGCGTGATTTCAATGGGTATGGCACCACGCAGGTCGGTGTGACGGCGGGGATTCAGCAGCGGTTCTGACGGCGCGGGCGGAGGCAGGCATCGCCGCCCGCCTCCGCCCTGCGATGCGATGCGAGACGATGCCGATCACGCACCGTCGCGCATCGTGAACACCGGGCGCACGAGACTGTTCGCATCGTTCCAGTGTTCGCCGACCGCCGACAGCGGCACCGCACGCGTCTCGATCGTCAACCGTGCCGGCCCGGCCGAGGCGAACACGCCGCGCACGGCGGCGAGCAGCCCCGCCGGCGACACGCTGCCGAGGCCGCTGCCCATCAGTTCGATCGCCGTCGCCCGCAGCACGGCCCCCGGCAACAGCACGTCCGCACCGCCCATCGAGCCGATCTGCACGAAGCGCAGCCGCCGGCCGTCGGGCGCCGCCCTCGCAGCCGTGATCAGCAACGCGTGCGCGCTGGCGCCCCACAGATAGTCGAGCACCACGTCCACCCCGGCGCGGAAATGCGGTTCGAGCGCACGCGCCAGATGCGCATCGTCCTGCTGCAGCGACACGACGGCGTCCGCGCCGGCACTCCGCAATGCCTCCAGCGCAACCGCGTTGCGGCCCGTCGCAATCACTTTCGCTGCGCCGAGATGCCTGGCGATCCGCACCGCGAGCCGGCCCGACGTTCCCGTCGCACCGTTGACGAGCACCGTCTCGCCCGCGACGAAGCACGCGCGTTCGATCAGCGCCGCCCACGACGACATCCCGGGAATCGCGATCGCCGCGGCCGTGACGTCGTCGAGCCCGTCCGGCAGCGGCACGCACTGGGCGTCGGGCACGATCGTGCGCTCGGCCATCGTGCCGAATGGCGCGGGGGCGCCGAAAATATAGACGCGCTGCCCGTCGTCGAGCCGGCCCACGCCGTCGACGCCGACGACGAACGGATAGCCGCTTCCCGACGAATAATGCGTGCCCGACGCGCGCCCCTGCGCGAGCCGGCTCAACGCGGATGCCCTCATGACGACCGGATGGTGGCCCGGCATCGCGTGCGGCACGTCGAATTCCATATAGACGGGGCTTTCGCCCGCGCCCTTCACGACTGCGGCTTTCATGCTGTCTCCTTGAAACGGCGTGCTCGATCGACTGTTCGAGCGGGCATCATTGCGCGGCGAGCCACGCACGCAGCGCGGGATCGCGGACTTCCAGCACGTCGAACAGGCCGAGCGCGCGCAGCGCGGGCAATGCATCGATCGTGTCGGCTTCCGCGCGCGAGCGGTCCGCGGGTGCCGTGTGCGGATCGGTCAGCACACGCGCGTTGGCCAGGAACGCGCCGACGGTGCCCTTGCGGATCGTCGTTCCGCCGGCCTCGATTCGGTCGGCGTGGTCGGGGAGAAGGTGTTCGGCTCGCATCGTGCAGTCCTCCAGTGGTGGTCGATGAGGCAGTGTAGGCGTGCAACACGGGCCGATCTCCGGTATAAAAGCCATTCGATACCGAAATCCAGCCATGTCCGATCCGTTGCTGCCCGCCCACCTCGTCGCGTCCGACGACGGCCCGTTCGTCGTCGCCGCCGTGCTGACGCAGCGCGACCCGCGCGTGACCCCGGCGCACACGCATCCGCGCGGCCAGCTGGTCGGCGCGCAGAGCGGGCTGGTGACGATCGGCCTCGACGATCAGGAGTGGGTCGTGCCGGCGATCCATGCAATCTGGATTCCGCCGCATTGCCGGCATTCGCTGCGCTCGTTCGGGCCTATTTCCGGCTGGTCGGCGTTCGTCGCCGAAGCGCGCTGCGCGGCATTGCCCGACACGCCACGCGCGATCCGCACGACGCCGTTGCTGCGCGAAGCCGTGCAGCGCGCGGCCAGCTGGGGGAGTTCGGAACTGGGTGCCGGGCAGACGCGGATCGCCGACGTGATCCTCGATGAAATCGTGTCGTCGAAGGTCGAAGCGCTGGGACTGGTCCGCCCGCAGGACGCGCGGCTGATGAAGATCACCGATGCGCTTGCGATGGATCTCGCGGACAACCGGCGGCTGGAGGAATGGGCCGACTGGGCCGGCATCGGCGCGCGAACGATGAGCCGACGCTTCGTCGCCGAGACGGGGCTGACGTTCGCGCAATGGCGTCAGCAGGCAAGGCTGCTGCGGGCGCTGGAGAAAATCGCCGACGGCGTGCCGGTCACGACGATCGCGCTCGATCTCGGCTACGACAACGTGAGCGCATTCATCGACATGTTCCGGCGGGCGATGGGGACGACGCCGGGAAAGTATGGGGAAGCGGGACGGCGAGCGGGTTAAGGGACCCTATGCTTGAATGAAGCGCACCCACCGTGTGCGACAGGCAGGCAGGTATTCAACATGCGACGACCTGCCGTTCTCGTGCGAAGCGGCGCGCGCCGCGCTCATTGCAAGTGACGCGCGGCGTCGAGCATCGCGTCGGCCAGCTCGCCGCTGCGTCGTCAATACGTCCCGTCGCCCATCTTCACGGCCTCGCCCTTCCCCTTGAACCGCGCCGCCAGCGCCTGCGCACTCCTCGCCAGCAGCGTCGTATCGACGCCTACCGCGACGAACAGCGCCCCCGCTTCCAGATACCGCCGCGCCGCCGCCTCATCCGCGCTCAGAATGCCCGGCGCGTTGCCGGCCGCCTTGATCGTGCGGATCGCACCGTCGATCGCGGCCTGCACGTCCGGGTGCCCCGGATTGCCGAGATGCCCGAGATCGGCCGCCAGGTCGGCCGGCCCGATGAACACGCCGTCCACGCCTTCGACCCGCGCAATCGCATCGATCGCATCGAGCCCCGCGCGTGTCTCGACCTGCACGAGCACGGCCATCTCGTCGTTCGCGCGGTGCAGGTAATCGCCGACGCGATTCCACCGCGACGCGCGCGCGAGCGCACTGCCGACCCCGCGAATCCCGTGCGGCGGATAACGCGTCGCGGCCACCGCCGCGCGCGCTTCGTCCGCGCTCTGCACCATCGGCACGAGCAGCGTCTGTGCGCCGAGATCGAGCACCTGCTTGACGATCACCGGATCATTCCACGGCACGCGCACGACCGGATGCGACGGATACGGCGCGATCGCCTGCAACTGCGCGAGGATCGTCGGCACCGTATTCGGCGCATGCTCGCCGTCGATCAGCAGCCAGTCGAAACCGGCGCCCGCGACGACTTCGGCGCTGTACGGATTCGCGAGGCCGAGCCACAGCCCGAGCTGCGCGTCGCCGCGCGCGAGCGCGGCCTTGAAGACATTGGACGGAATCTGCATCGCTCGCTCACCTCACTCGAAGTAGCACTGGATCGTTCCGAGCGGGCCATAGTCGACGCTGAACGTGTCGCCCTGGCGCGCCGCGCACGGCCGCGTGAACGAGCCGCCGAGCACGATCTGCCCCGGTTCCAGCGCGACGCCGAATCGCGACAACCGATTCGCCAGCCACGCGACGCCATTGGCCGGATGGTTCAGCACGCCGGCCGCGACGCCCGTTTCCTCGACCACGCCGTTGCGCGACATGATCGCCGCGACCCAGCGCAGGTCGACGTCCTGCGGCCGCACGGGCCGCCCGCCGATCACGACGCCCGCGTTCGCCGCGTTGTCGGCGATCGTGTCGAACACCTTGCGCGGCCGCTTCGTATCGGGATCGATCGACTGGCTGCGCGCATCGATGATCTCGAGCGCCGGCACCACGTAGTCGACCGCGTCATACACGTCGAAGATCGTGCAGTTCGGGCCCGTGAGCCGCTTGCCGAGCACGAACGCGAGCTCGACCTCGACGCGCGGCACGATGAAGCGCCCGGTCGGGATCGTGCCGCCGTCGTCGAAGAACATGTCGTCGAGCAGCGCGCCGTAATCGGGCTCGTCGATCTGCGACGTGTTCTGCATCGCCTTCGATGTGAGGCCGATCTTGTGCCCCTTGAGCGTGCGTCCTTCCGCGAGCTTCAGGGCCACCCACGCGCGCTGGATCGCATACGCGTCGTCGATCGTGATGTCGGGATGGTCGAGCGAGATCTGGCGGATCTGCGTGCGCTCGCGCTCCGCGTCGTTCAGACGCCGTGCGAGCTGGTCGATGATGGCGGGTTCGAGCATGGTCGGATCGGGAATGGGTTCAGCCGGCCCGCTTGTAGCGGGCGTGAATGTTGTTGTGCTTGTACGAGCCGCTTTCGCTGAACTCGGTCAGCTCCATCGACAGCGCCAGATAGCGCTTCGCGTACAGCTCCGAGAAATGCGCCTTGATCGCGTCGAACAGCGCGTCGCACGCAGCCTTCTTGGTCTCGTCGCTGCGGCCCGAGCCGATCTTCAGCGTCACGTGGACGAACGCGTCGTCCCCGGTGCCATCGGCGACGCAGTAATCCTGCAGCTCGATCGCGCGCGAGCGGATGCCGCCCGTCGGGAACACGCCGCCCTGCGCGATCAGCGTTGCATTGATCGTGCGCAGCAGCGTGGGGATGCGCGCGTCGTCGCGGATGTTCGCGGTGTATTCGACGACGATGTGTGGCATGGCAACGCTCCGGAAAGGTGATGCGGCGCTCAGGCGAGCGGGAAGATCGCGTTGATCTGCCCGGTGCCCGAGCTCGCGAAATAGTCGGTGACGATCTCGACGGGCTTGTCGTAGCGATCCCAGCCGAGCAGGCCGAGCAGCATCGCCGTGTCGTGCATGCCGCCTTCGCCGTGGCAATGCACGTTGTACTCGGGCAGCATCGCGCAGAAGGTCTTGAAATCGCCCTGCTTCCACAGCTCCACCACCCGCAGGTCGACCTGCCGGAAGAATTCGCGGCTGATCTGGTGGATCGACTCCTCGGGGCTGCCGTTGTCGTTGAAGCGATGCGACAACGAGCCGCTCGCGAGGAACGCGACGTTCGAATCGCTCTTCTCGATCGCTTCGAGCAGTGCCTCGCCGAAGCGGCGGCTCTCGTCGAGCTGATGCCACATGCACCAGCCGGCGATCGACACGACCTTGAAGTGCTGGTCGGCGTTCATGTAGCGCATCGGCACGAGCGTGCCGTATTCGAGTTCGAGGCTGTCGATCTCGTGCGCGCGCGTCGCGATCCCGCGCGCGCTGGCCGTCTCGGCGATCAGGCGGCCGAGCGCCGGATTACCCGGATACGCGTACTGCATGTCGCGGATGAAATGCGGCAGCTCGTTGCTGGTATAGGTGCCCGCGAACTTCGCATTGCAGTTCACGTGGTAGCCGGCGTTGACGAGCCAGTGCACGTCCGACACGACGATCGTGTCGACGCCGAGCGCGCGGCAGCGCTCGCCGATCAGCCGATGACCGCGGATCGCCGCGTCGCGGCAGCCGTGATGTTTGCCGGGCAGTTCCGACAGGTACATCGACGGCACGTGCGTGATCTTCGCGGCGAGGGACAGTTTGCCCATCGTTGAGTCTCCGTATCGTTCGTTCTAGCGGCGCAACGACCCGCGCCGTTACACGCCCCAGCGGGGAATGTGATGCGAACCCATCGAGATGCACACGTTCTTGATTTCCGCGAACACCTCGAAGCTGTACTCGCCGCCCTCGCGTCCGGTGCCCGACTCCTTCACGCCGCCGAACGGCTGGCGCAGGTCGCGCACGTTCTGGCTGTTCACGAACACCATCCCGGCCTCGATGCCGCGCGCGAGACGATGCACCTTGCCGACGTCCTGGGTCCAGATGTACGACGCGAGCCCGTAGGCGGTATCGTTCGCGAGCCGCAGCCCTTCTTCTTCGTCGTCGAACGGGATCAGGCACGCGACCGGCCCGAAGATCTCTTCCTGCGCGATGCGCATCCGGTTGTCGACGTCCGCGAACACGGTCGGCCGCACGAAGTTGCCGTTGCGCAGATGGCCCGCAAGGCCCGCCGGCTTGTCCGCGCCGCCCGCGACCACGCGTGCGCCCTCCTGCTCGCCGATCCGGATGTAGCCGGTCACCTTCTCCCAGTGCTGGCGGGTGATCATCGCGCCGAGCTGCGTGGCCGGATCGGACGGGTCGCCAACCACCAGATTGTTCGCGCGCCGCGCGAATTCCTGCACGAAACGATCGTAGATCGTTCGCTGTACGAAGATCCGCGAGCCAGCAGTACAACGCTCACCGTTGATCGAGAAGATCGTGAACAGCGACGCGTCGAGCGCGCGGTCGAAATCGGCATCGTCGAAGATCAGCACCGGCGACTTGCCGCCGAGCTCCATCGAATACTTCTTCAGGCCCGCGCGTTCCATGATCCGCTTGCCCGTGACCGTGCCGCCCGTGAATGACACCGCGCGCACGTCCGGATGGCGCACCAGCGCATCGCCGGCGGTCGCGCCGTAACCCTGCACGACGTTCAGCACACCCGGCGGAATGCCGGCTTCGAGCGCGAGCCGGCCGAGCTGGTCGGCCGTCAACGGCGACAGCTCCGACATCTTCAGCACGGCCGTGTTGCCGAGCGCGAGACACGGCGCCGTCTTCCACGTCGCGGTCATGAACGGCACGTTCCACGGCGACACCAGCGCGCACACACCGACCGGCTGGTACAGCGTGTAGTTCAGCATCTGGTCGTCGACCGGATAGGTACGGCCGTTCATCTGCACACACACTTCCGCGAAGAAGTTGAAGTTCTCGGATGCGCGCGGAATCAGCTGCTTGCTCGTCTGCGCGATCGGCAGGCCGGTGTCCTGCGTCTCGAGCGCGGCGAGCATCGGCACGTTCTTCTCGATCAGCTCGCCGAGCTTGCGCATCAGCTTCGCACGCTCCTTCGCGGGCGTGTTCGCCCACTTCGGGAACGCTGCCTTCGCCGCGCGCACGGCCGCGTCGACTTCGGCCTCGCCGGCCGACGCGACGTCGGTGATCACGTCGCCCGTCGCGGGGTTCAGCGTCGTGAAGGTCTCGCGGCTCTCGACTTCGCGGCCGTCGATCCAGTGCTTGATGGTCATGTGCTCTCCTTGGGCGACGGGCTCAGCCGGCGCGATAGTAGTCTGCTTCGCCGACGATCGTGTTCACGAGCCGGCCGATCCCTTCGATTTCCGTCACGACCTCGTCGCCCGGCTTCGTGTCCGCGAGCCCTTCCGGCGTGCCGGTCAGGATCAGGTCGCCCGGCGAGAGCGTCATGAAGCCGCTGATGTGCTCGATCAGCGCGGGCACATCGAAGATCATGTCGCGCGTGCTGCCGCGCTGCGTCTCCTGGCCGTTTACCGTCGTGCGCAGCATCAGGTCGCCCGCATCGCCGATCTCGTCGCGGCTGACGAACCACGGGCCGAGCGGCGTGCAGGTGTCGCGGTTCTTCACGCGCAGGTTCGGGCGGTAGTAGTTCTCGAGATAGTCGCGGATCGCGTAGTCGTTCGCGACCGTGTAGCCGGCGACGTGGTCGATCGCCTGCGCACGGCTCACGTTGCGCGCCGGACGGCCGATCACGACGGCCAGTTCGCACTCGTAGTGCATGTGCGTCGCATCCGCCGGGCGCACGGTGCGCGACCGGTGGCCGATGAACGTGTTCGGCCCCTTCAGGAAGATCAGCGGCTCGCTCGGCGCCTTGAACGCGAGTTCCTTCGCGTGGTCCGCGTAATTCAGACCGAGCGCGAACGTCGTGCGCGGCGCGACGGGCGGCAGCCACGTCACGTCGTCCTCGGCCAGCACGCGCCCCGTGTCGAGCCGGATCGCGCCGTCGCTGGCCGGCTCGGCCGCATGCAGTGCGCCGTTGTAGATCACGCGTGCCGTCTTCATCGTGCGTCCTCCGCAATCAGCGTATGCCGCAACGTGCCGATGCCCGCGGCCGTAATCTCGATCGTGCTGCCCGCGCGGGCGCGCGGTGCACCGCCCGCGACGCCGAGCAGCAGCACGTCGCCCGCGTCGAACGACATGAAGGCCGTCACGTCGGCGATCAGTTCGCGCACCGGGCGAATCAGCGTGGCCGTCGACGCGGACACCGCAGTGTCGCCGTCGATCCGCACGGTCAGGCCGATCGCGTCGACATCGGCAAGCACCGCCGCCGGCACGATCATGGGACCCAGCGGGCAAAAGCCGTCGCGGCACTTGAAGCGCACGGCGGGACGGTAGTAGTCGGGATGCGGCACCGACACGTCGCTCGCGAGCGTGAAACCGTGCACGTAGTCGAGCGCCTGCCCGACCGGCACGCGCGTCGCGCGCCGCGAGAACACGACGGCCACCGACGCACCGATCTCCAGCGCATCGACACCGGCCGGCACCACGACGGCCGCGCCGTCCGCTGCGTGCGTGTTGGCCGGCTTGATATACAGGATCGGCGCCTGGGGCGGGCGGCCGTAAGGCGGCGCGTGCACGGCGTCGCCGAGCGCGTCGAGTGCCGCGCGCTCGTTGAGCAGCGCGCCGTAGACGGTACCGATGGCGACCGGCAGCGGCGGCGCCGCGGCGGTCCTGCAAGACAGCTCCATGCGTCATTCCCCTGCCGCGCGTCGCGGCGCATCGTCAATACTTAACATCTTAAGTAAACAATCGTGCGCTGACAACCTCGATTACCCTGATTCACGAAATTCGTCACCATCGGCTGTTAAGATTGATGCGTCCCCGTCCATTCCCCACCCCGATGAACCGTACGCTCGACCATCGCAACCTGGCCATGCTGCTGCTCGAGGCTCGCGAAACGCTGATGGGCCTGTTCCGCCCCATTCTCAAGGAATTCGCGCTGACCGAACAGCAATGGCGGATCATCCGCGTGCTCGACGGCGAGCCGGCGCATGCGCTCGAAGCGGGACAGATCGCGCGCCGCTGCTGCATCCTGAGCCCGAGTCTGACGGGCGTGCTGGAACGGATGGAACGCGACGGCCTGATTACGCGCACGCGCGCGCAGGAGGATCAGCGCCGGCTGCTGGTGAGCCTGACGCCGCAAAGCAGGAAACTGGTGACCGAAATCGGTCCGCGCATCGACGAGCAGTACCGTCAGCTCGAAGCGCGTTTCGGCCAGGACGGCCTCGACGACGTCTACCGTGCGCTCGATCGGCTGATCGAGCTCGGCAACGCGTCGTAGCGCCTGCCGTCACCGGGCCGCGGCCAGCGGCGGCGAACCTGAACCGGCAGGCCCGGGATCGCGCGGGCGGTCAGTGCAGCGCGCCGCGCATCAGCTCGGTCACCGCGACGCCGCGCGACGTGCGCATGCATTCCTCGACGTAATCGATGAACGGCAGCGGCTCGAAATCGATTTCGTCGCGCACGCGGCGGTTGTCGAACACGCGATCGACCGTCGCGAATTCCGCGCAACGCTGCAACGCCCGGCCGATCACGCGCTCGAGCGCCGGATCGGGCCGCCCGAGCACGTCACGCACCACGAGCGGCAGTTCGGCCGGCGCGCAAGCGGCGTAGCGCGGCGCGCCCGTCATGCCCGCCGCTTCGTCCATCGCGCGCACGATCTGCGCGACCTGCGGCGCCTCGTCGCCGGCCGACACGTGGTACACGTCGTGCATCAGCGTCGGTTTCACGGCCAGCAGCATCGTCGCACGCGCGACGTCGTCGACCGACACGATGTCGATGCGCGTCATCGGCCGCGCGGTGAAGCGGCGCGCCGCGTGCGCGACGCGGAACATCCAGAATGAATTCGGCGCGGGACGCGTGCCGAGCACCGTGTGACCGACGACGTGCGACGGACGCACGACGACGAGCGGCAGCCCGAGTTCGCGCAGGCGCTGTTCCGTTTCCGCCTTCGCGTGCAGGTAGTCCGCCGCGAGCACCGCGCCGGGCAGCCCGTCGCTGCCCTGCACCGCGCCACTCGCCGCCAAGCCCGTCGCGTCCTCATGCACGATCCCGCCGCGGCCCGCGTGCGCATACGCCGTGCCGACATACACGAAACGCTGCAGCCGCGGCGTGTGCGCAAAGTGAGCGGCGAAGCCCAGCGAGTCGGCGATGTCCGCCTGCAGGTGCGCGCCGTCGGCCGGCGATGCATGGCCCGCGCAGTGGATCACGTGCGTCGCGCCGGCGAGACGCGGCGCGTCGGCGCCCTGCCAGACGTCGCCGAGCGCGCCGACGACCACGTTCGCGTCGCCCAGACGCGACGCCCAGTACGGCGCGAGCCCCGCGCGCAGCGCCGCTTCACGCAGACGCGCGACCGCATGGCCGCGATTCTCGGCGCGCACGACACACACGATCCGTTCGAGCAATCCTGCGTTGACGAGCGCCGTCAGCACGGTGCTGCCAATGAAGCCGGTGGCGCCGGTGAGCACCAGGTGTCCGACGTTGGCCGCCGCGACCGGTGCGCTGGCCGGCGACACGAGGCTCGTGCGCCAGTTGAGCGACAACGCGGTTTTCCAGATCAGCACGATAGTCTCCTTCGAAGAGTCGGCCGGACAACGCGGCTGCCCCGGATGGCGAGGTCGCACGCGGCGCTCGGCCGGGCCGGGGCCGACGCTCGCCCCGGCAGTCCCGATCGCGCTGCGGTCCGCGATCGCGTCGATCGCGTCTCGTGGCGCGGGATCGGGAAACGCCAAGTGTGGGGCCCGATCGCTCGCAAGTCTGTCCCGAAAGTTTCGTGAAAGTGTGTGGATTTGTACGCGAATGTCGGAGTGTGTCGTGCCGGCTGGCTGTCGAATCGTTCAAACGTCCGGTCGGTCGGCGTTCGGCGTTCGCGTTCGGCGGGCTTGTGCGGACGAGCGGCCGGGGTGCCCTTCGGATCATCGCTTCGGTGCGACCCTTCGACTCGGACTTCCCCCGAGTCATCGCATGTCCGGGGGCGCGATCGCGCGGTCACGGCGCCCCGCATCGCACTGCCGCCTCCGTGTGCACGCGGCGTCGGATCGCGAGGAATCGTCAGACGTCGTTCCATCTGCAAACGCCAATAAAATTAATCGGGATTTATTGAGGATTATCACTTGCGTTTCACCGCAGTCTATCTAGACTGGTCAAACCCAAACGGTCAAATGTGTCTTTTTCTTCAGGAGACGATCCAATGCGCCTCACTATTCGCATTAACGGCAGCGAATCGGCAACCCGACACGCGTTCGCAGTGCTGTGGGTCGATACCGACGAGGGGCTGTGGTCGCGCGAGGCACACCAGGGCATCGATCTTCCGACCTGGGGCAAGATTCGGGACGTAGAGGGTGCCATGGCCCTCTGCCCGGCCGACGGCGGGAAAGCGGTGTGCCAATTGAAGGGCCTGTCTTCCAATGCGACGCAGCGCGAGCAGGGGCCCGCGGTGCTCGCCGGCGAGCACCCTGACGGCGCGTGGCGTCTGCAGGCGGTCGATCGCTCCACGGCGGAGTCGGAAAACCACGAATTTACTTCCGTCGCGCGCTAGGTATTGCTGACGGCATTCCTCTGCGGTTTTGGGGTTTATTCCAGTTTCCGCGATATTCATTTCGATATTCAGAAATAAAGTCGCCTCGCTTCGAGGCGATTTTTATTTTCCGGCCTCGAAAATAATCGGGGCCGGGTTAATCAAATGGTCCGCCCCGATTTCGTCGGGCGCCGCGCCGCCCTTCCAGCCTCCCTCCCGCTTTTCTCCGCTCGCCCCAGCCTACCGTCGCCCCTCTTTTACGGGGCCGAAACATACTTTCCCCACACAATGTTTACTCATTTATTACAATCGCATTATTCAGACTGACTTGCCGCCGTCCCGGCGGCCCGACCCGGCCCTTGCATGAGCGTGAAAAAGAAGACCCACCCTGCCGATCCGTACGCCGCCGCGACCAAGCATCCGATGCTCGCGTCGCGCCTGCCCATGTGGCGCTCGAAACTGGTCGTGATCATGGTGTCCCTCGGATTCGCCGCGCTGATCGGGCGTGCGTTCTGGGTGCAGGTCGCGAACCAGGATTTCTATGTCGGCCAAGGCCAGAAGCGCTACCAGCGCACGATCGAGCTCGACGCGATGCGCGGGCGCATCGTCGATCGCAACGGCGCGATGCTCGCGGTCAGCCTGTCGACCTATGAAATCTGGGCGAACCCGAAACAGGTCGCCGAAATCGACTATCCGCAGATCGCCAAGCTGCTCGACATGCCGCTCGCGGAAGTCAAACGCCGCCTGCGCAACGACCGTACGTTCGTGCTGCTGAAGCGGCAGATCGACGCCGATACCGCGAGCCGGCTCGACAAGCTCGCGATAGACGGCATCACGCAAATCGCCGATTCGAAGCGCTTCTATCCGGAAGGCGAGTCGGCCGCGCACGTGGTCGGCTTCACCAACGTCGAGGACAAGGGCCAGGAAGGCGTCGAACTCGCGGCGAATGCGCGGCTGTCGGGTACGTCCGGGCAGCGCGAGGTGATCCGCGACCGGCTCGGGCGCATCGTGTCCGACACGCGCCCGCTCGTCCCCGCGCAGCACGGCGCGACGATCGAACTGACGATCGACCGGCGCATCCAGCAGCTCGCGTACAGCCAGCTCAAGGCCGCGGTGCTCGAGAACAACGCGGTGGCCGGCAGCGTCGTCGTGCTCGACGCGCAGAACGGCGAAATCCTCGCACTCTCGAACTACCCGACCTTCGATCCGAACGATCGCTTCCGGCTCACCGGCCAGCAGCTGCGCAACCGCGCGGTGATCGACACGTTCGAGCCCGGCTCGACGATCAAGCCGCTCGTCGTCGCGCTGTCGATCGACGAGCGCAAGGTCACGCCGAACACGATCATCAACACGTCGCCCGGCACCTACAAGATCGGCCCGGCCGTGATCCACGACACGTCGAACCACGGCTCGCTGACCGTCTCGCAGGCGCTGCAGAAGTCGAGCAACGTCGCGCTCGCCAAGCTGGCGCTGAACCTGCCTGCCGAAACGATCTGGAACAAGTACCAGGAATACGGGATCGGCCGCGCGCCGGAGCTGACGTTCCCCGGCGTCGCCTCGGGCCGCCTGCGCGGCTACAAGCGCTGGCGGCCGATCGAGCAGGCGACGATGGCGTACGGCTACGGGCTGTCGATGTCGCTGCTGCAGATCGCGCAGACCTACACCGCCTATGCGGGCGACGGCACGCTGCACCCGGTGTCGCTGCTGAAGAGCGGCACCGACCCGCTGACGATGGACGCCCGTCGCGGGCACCGCGTGACGTCGCCGCAAACCGCGGCGGCGATCCGCTCGATGCTCGAGTCGGCGGTCGGCGAAGGCGGCACGGGGCGCCGCGCGCGCGTCGACGGCTACCGGATCGGCGGCAAGACAGGCACGGCGCGCAAGCAGGTCGGCGCGACCTATGCGAAGGGCAAGTACCGCGCACTGTTCGCGGGGATGGCGCCGATGAGCAACCCGCGCCTGATCGTCGCGGTGATGATCGACGAGCCGCGCGGCAAGGGCTACTACGGCGGCACGGTGGCCGGCCCGGTGTTCTCGTCGATCACGAGCGGCGCGCTGCAGTTGCTCGGCGTGCCGCCCGATGCGCCGGTCGAGCCGACGCCGAATGCGCCGGCCAAGGGCGCGGCCCCGCAGAAGCCAGGCGCGGCGCCGAAGGCCGCGGTGCAACCGAAGACGGCGACCGCGCAGAAGGCGGCGACGCTGGTGAAGACGGCCGCGCAATCCGGCGCGATCGTACAGGCGAAGGCGGCAGGCTGAAACCCATCGCGTGATACCGGGCGCGGCTGCCGGCGAATGCGTCCGCTATTCGCCGCGTCGAATGCCGCTCATGCCCCCTTTCGCCGTCCCGACGGCCGGCGCAGTCACGACAGCCGGCGCGATCCCGCTGGCCGCGCGAACGCGGCCGGGCGGGTGGCAGGGTCGTCGAATACGCGTATGCGCAACCGTCAGTGCGCAGCCGCCACGGGCTTGACCATCCGGCCGAGCACATGCTCGGTCATCCCGCGCGCGAGTTCGCTCTCGCCCATGAACACGGTGCCGACGCCCTCGCTCGACAGCAAGTCGGCCTCGTCGCCGCTGTTCGTGCACAGCACGACCTCCAGCGTCGGATTCAGCGTGCGCGAGATCTCGACGATCTGCCGCACGTCGAATACATCCGGCAGCGTGACGACCAGCATCCCGGCACGCGCGATATGCGCCTGCACGAGCACGACCGGCTCGATCGCGTCGCCCGACACGGCCGCGACGCCGTCCCCGCGCAGCTTCTCGACGAGTTCGCGATTCTGCTCGACGACGACATAGGCGATCCCGCGCTCGTCCAGCGCGTGCGCGATGCGCGTGCCGACCTTGCCGTAGCCGACGATCACGACCTGACCGGTCAGGTGCGTCTGCGGCGTCGACATCGGCAGCGCGGCGAGCGGATCGTCGCGTGCCTCGAGCTTGCGCGCGAACGCCGAATGCTTGCGAATCCAGGCGAGCGCCGGATCGATCATCGCGAACAGCAGCGTGTTCATCGCGATCGAGATCAGCGCGACCGCGAGAATCAGGCTCTGCCCCTCGGCCGACAGCAAACCGAGCGCCCGGCCGAGACCCGCGAGGATGAACGAGAACTCGCCGATCTGCGCGAGGCCCGCGCCGACCGTCAGCGCGGTGTTCAGCGGATAACGGAACGCAATCACGAGCGCGACCGCCGCGAGCGTCTTGCCGATCAGCACGATCGCCGCGACCTCGATCACGTGCAGCGGCTCGGTGAGCAGCACCTTCGGGTCGAACAGCATCCCGACCGAAATGAAGAACAGCACCGAGAACGCGTCGCGCAGCGGCAGCGTCTCGTCGGCCGCGCGCCGGCTGAATTCCGATTCGCGCATCATCATCCCGGCGAAAAACGCGCCGAGCGCGAACGACACGTCGAACAGCTTCGCCGCGCCGAACGCGATGCCGACCGCCGCCGCGATCATGCACAGCGTGAACAGCTCGCGCGAACCGGTGCGCGCGACGAGCCACAGGATGCGCGGGAACACGCGCTTGCCGACCACGAGCATCAGCACGATGAACGCGGCGACCTTCAGCATCGTGACGCCGAGCGTGCCCCACACGCTGCCGCCGGCCGCGTGCGCGTCGCCGGGCGGCGTGCCGCCGAGCAACCCCGCGACGGGCGGAAGCAGCACGAGCACGAGCACCATCACGAGATCCTCGACGACGAGCCAGCCGACCGCGATGCGTCCGTTGACCGTCTCGACGAGCCCGCGCCCTTCCAGCGCGCGCAACAGCACGACCGTGCTCGCGACCGACAGCGCGAGCCCGAACACGAGCGCCGCGCCGAGGCTCCAGCCCCAGGTGAGCGCAAGCCCGCCGCCGAGCAGCGTCGCGACGGTAATCTGGACGACTGCCCCCGGCAGCGCGATCTTGCGCACCGCGAGCAAATCGCCGAGCGAGAAATGCAGGCCGACACCGAACATCAGCAGCATCACGCCGACTTCGGCAAGCTGCTGCGCGAGCGACAGGTCGCCGACGAAACCGGGCGTGCCGGGGCCGATCACGATACCGGCGAGCAGATAGCCGACGAGCGGCGGCATTTTCAGCAGCGACGCGAGGTAACCGAAGATCATCGCGAGACCGAAACCGGCCGCAAGCAACGCAATCAGGCTGACGTCATGAGGCATCCCCCCTCCCAGGTTCTTGTAACGATTTAGTAAGGTTCAAGAATGAAAGGATAAGGGATGAGGCGGAAGAATGGCGCGCCGCCGCGAAATTTTCACGCGGCGGCGCGCCATTGCGGGGTACAACCCCGGTCGGACGGAACGCGTCCCGTGCGCCGGCCGGCGCCGCGAGACGGATCGATCGGGCGGGGCCGGCTGCGCCGCCGCCCGCGTCAGCGGGATGCCTGCGGGAACCGCGCGCCCGGCGGCGGTTCCGGTCGTGTCGACGGCACGCTCTTGCGCACCTTCGCGACCTGCGCGGCCGTGATCGCCGCGCCCGTATTGCCCCAGCTCGTGCGCACGAAGTTCGACACGTCCGCGACTTCCTGGTCCGACAGGCGCCAGCCGAACGGCGGCATCGTGAACGTCGACGGCGCGGTGCGCGTCCCCGCGAGTGCGCTGCCTTCCAGCACGACGTGGATCAGCGAGGTCGGATCCTCGCCCTGCACGACCGGGTTGCCGGCGAGCGCCGGGAACACGCGCGTGTAGCCGTGGCCGTCGCTGCGGTGGCAGGCCATGCAGTTGTCGCGATAGACAGCCGCACCCGGCTTGCTCGCGTCGCCGCCCTGCAGCGCCTTCGCGGCGGCCGCGTCGTACACGTGCGGCTGCTCGCCCTGCACGCGCGGCGGCAGCGTCTTCAGGTAGCGTGCGATCGCGGTCAGGTCGTCGTCGGTCATGTGCTGCATGCTATGGCCGACCACGTCCGTCATCCCGCCGAACGCGGCCGTGCGCAGCGTGCGGCCGGTCTTCAGGAACTGCACGATCTCGGTTTCGGTCCACGCGCCGAGCCCGGTGCGCGGCTCGCCGCGCAGGCTCGTCGGCACCCAGCCGTCGATCGCCGCGCCGCCGGCCAGGAAGTCGAGGCCGCCCGCATCGGTCAGCGCGCGCTCCTGCATCGTCACCGCGCGCGGCGTGTGGCACGCGCCGCAATGGCCGAGCCCCTCCACGAGATACGCGCCGCGCGCGATCACCGGATTGGTATACGGCGTCGCATCGAACGGCTTCGGTGTCGGCGCGAACAGCTTGCGCCAGAACGTCAGCGGCCAGCGCATCGACAGCGGCCACACGATGTCGACCGCGCGGTTCTCATGCTCGACCGGCGCCACGCCGTGCATGAAGTACGCGTAGAGCGCCTTCACGTCGTCGTCGCTCAGGCGCGCGTAGGACGGGAACGGCATCGCCGGGTACATCGTGTCGCCGTTCTTGCGGACGCCCTCGCGCACCGCGCGGGTGAAGTCCTCGAGCGTCCAGCCGCCGAGGCCCGTCTTCGGGTCCGGCGTGATGTTGGTCGAATAGATCGCGCCGATCGGCGTGTCGAACTTCAGGCCGCCCGCGAACGGCTTGCCGCCGCTCGCCGTGTGGCACGCGATACAGTCGCCGGCGCGGGCCAGGTATTCGCCGCGCTTGACGAGGTTCGCGTCGGCCGACTGCGCGGCCGGTGCCGCTGCCGGGCCCGAAGCCGGCGCCGCCGGTTGCGCGAGGGCCGACCCGCCGGCGAGACCGAGCGCCGCCCAGGCCGTGCCGATCGCCAGTGCGCGCCGCAGCGGGGACATGCCGCGCGCGGCGTTGTAATGGTTCACTGTCCTCTTCATACGGTCACCAGCGGGGCGGGATTTTTCAGGTATTGCTCGCGGATCGCGCGTGCCGACCAGTAGGCCAGCGCGGCGATGATCCCGGTCGGGTTGTAGCCGATGCCCTGCGGCAGCGCCGACGCGCCCATCACGAACACGTTGTGCACGTCCCAGCACTGCAGGTAGCGGTTCAGCACGCTCGTCTTCGGATCGGTGCCCATGATCGCGCCGCCGACCAGGTGGGTCGTCTGATACGCGCGCGAATCGAAATGCTTGCCGAACTCGCGCGTCGACACGCCGATCGCCTTCGGCCCCATCGCCTCCGCGATCTTCTTCATCTGCCCGGTCACGTACTGCGCCATCCTGATGTCGTTGTCCTTCCAGTCGAAGGTCATCCGCAAGAGCGGCTGGCCGTACGAATCGCGATAGGTCGGATCGAGGTCGAGGTACACGTCGCGGTACGACATGTTCGTGCCGTGCGCATCCATCGAGATCGTGTGCGCGTAGTTGTCCTTGACCGCCTTCTTCCACGCCGAGCCCCACTGCGGCGTGCCGGGCGGCGTCGCGATGCCGCTGATCGGCTTCACGCCCGCCTGGTTCACCCACAGCGGCGAGCCGCCGACGAAGCCGAGCGGGCCATGGTCGAAGTTGTCCGCGTTGAAGTCGTCCACCGCGACGCCGTTGCCGCCCGCGCCGATGAACGGGTTCGTGTAGGTGTCCTTGTCGAAGAATGCCTTGATCGTCGACAGGTTCTGGTACGCGAAATTGCGGCCGACCACGCCTTCGCCCGAGATCGGGTCGTACGGCTTGCCGATGCCCGACAGCAGCAGCAGGTGCACGTTGTGATACTGGAACGCGGCGACGATCACGAGATCGGCCGGCTGATGCACTTCACGACCGGCCGGGTCGACATAGGTGACGCCCGTGGCGCGCTTCTTCGTGTCGTCCAGGTCCACGCGCAGCACGTGGCACTTCGAGCGCAATTCGAAGTTCGGCACCTGCTTCAGCGCGGGCAGGATGTTCAGGTTCGGCGACGCCTTCGAGTACATGTAGCACGCGTAGCCGCTGCAGTAGCCGCAGAAGTTGCACGGCCCCATCTGCACGCCGTACGGGTTCGTGTACGGCCCCGACGTGTTCGCCGACGGCAGCCGGTACGGATGCAGCCCGAGCGATTTCGCCGCGTCGGAGAAGCGCTGCGCCGAATAGGTGTTGAGCTGCGCGGGCAGCGGGAAGTTGTCGCTGCGGTTCGCCTCGAACACGTTGCCGTCGCCGACCACCTTGCCGCCGACCTTGTACGCCTGCCCCGACGTGCCGAACACCTTCTCCGCGAAGTCGAAATACGGCTCGAGCTCGTCGTAGCTGACGCCCGTATCCTGGATCGTCATGCCTTCCGGGATGAACTTCTTGCCGTAGCGCTCTTCGTAGTGGCTGCGCAGGCGCAGTTCCTCCGGCGTGATCCGGAAGTGCACGCCCGACCAGTGCAGCCCCGCGCCGCCGACGCCCTCGCCCGGCAGGAACGCGGCGAGCTGCCGGTACGGCAGTGCGGTGTCCTGCACGCCGTGGCGGATCGAGACGGTCGTCTTCGACAGATCGAGGAACAGCTTCTTGCGAACGTTGTAGGTCAGCTCGTCGATCGTGTTCGGATACGCGCCGTCCGGATAGGTGTCGCGATACTCGCCGCGCTCGAGCGCGACGACGTTCAGGCCCGCTTCGGTCAGTTCCTTCGCGAGAATCGCGCCGGTCCAGCCGAAGCCGACAATCACCGCATCGACGTGCGGCTTCTTTTCTGCGGCCATCAGCTGCGCTCCCCGTTGATCGAAACCGGGCCGTACGGATACGGCTTGCCGTTCTGGTTGACGAAATCCATGAAGTCGGCGCGCGCGCCCGGAAAACCGATCATCTTCCACGCGGCCATGTCGTGATTGCCGCCATGCACCGGATCGCAGAAGAAACCTTCGCGCGTGTTCTGCAGCAACTGGCCGAAGAACACGGTGGACGGCACGTCGTCGATCTGCGCGCCGCCCTTCTCCAGTGCGCCGAGCACGGTGTCGCGGGTCGGTGCGTCGAGGTCGGCGAACGTCTTGCCGTGCGCCTTCTCGCAATAGCGGTTGACCGCCGCGATGCCGAGCCGGTAGATGTCGCGCGGCACGAGCTTGAGCTGATAGCCGAGCTCGGGCACGCCCTGCTGGAACGGCCCCTGCATGTACCACGTCGCGCCGTGCGCGTACGGGGTTTCCATCTGGCGGTCGATGAATTCGGGCACGCCGGTTTCGAGGGCGCCGGGCCCTTCGGCGTCGGCCGGGATCAGCCGGTCGACGGCGGCCTGGACGAACGCCCACTCCTTCGCATCGAAGAAAGTCGGCTTGTACGGCGCGCGTTCGGCGCCAGCCGACGCGGTGGACGCATTGCCGGCCGTGGTCGCGGACGACGACGAGCGCAGGTCGCAACCGGCGACCGACGCGATCGGCACGAGCGCGACCGACGTGCGCAGGAAACGGCGACGCGAATTGGGTTTGTCGGGTGGCGTGGACATGGTCGGATGTTGATCGTTGGGGAGCGTGGTTCGGGGACGCGCATTCCGCGCGCGCCATGCCCGACCGGTAGCCATGCCGCACGCGGCCGGCCATCCTGTTCCTGCTGTGTTGCGAACACTCTCGATGCGGGCGCCGGCCGCGCATTGCGTGACGGCGCCATCATGCAGCCGCGGGCGCGCCGGTTCGGGCGCGCCACGCGGGTCGACCTCTTCGCGGGCCTTATCGTCGGACAAATGCCGGGCTTCTCACGTCATTTACCCGCCATCGCCATGGCCTTGGTTCAACTTAGACGCCGCGCCGGCCGACGGCAAGCGCAACGTGCACGACCCTCATTTGGGGCCTGGCGACGAGTGCCGCGAATTATAAATGGAACCGGTTCCATTTCCAAAGGGTTAGATGCAATTCATTGCATCGAAAATCGCAATAATTGAAAAATGCGGAAGCCGGAATACGCAAGAGCCGCAGCCCGATCATGTCGTTGCTTGCGGGAATGGCCGGACGCAGGCGCGGGTTTCGCCCGGTCGGCGCAGGTCGTTTTCAGGAGTAACGCCCCGATCGGTGCTTTCGTGGAGGCGCTGCGACGCGCGTTATGGGTTCGCTCGCTGCAAGATGGCCGCCCCGATCGGCCCGGCGCTCACCACGGCCACAGCATCGATGCGATCGACAACGCGAGCGCCGCGCAAAGCGGCGAGTAACAGAGGCTGTCCATCCGCGCGAAACGCGACCCGCGGATTCGCTTGAAGAAGCCGACGTAGCGGAAATCGCCGACCGCGCGCACCGCGAAGATCAATGCGAGCGCAACGACCGCGAACGCGATCGCGCCCGGATACAGGTTCGGCCACAGCCAGCCCGCGCGCGATGCCACCGCGCATGCACCGGCCAGCAACGCCGCCGCGACGGCGAGCGTGCCGGGCGCGCTCGGCCGCAGCAGCGGGACGCCGTCCTGTTCCGGAATGGCCGCCCGCTTGCCGAGCCTTCCGCCGAACGCCCAGTAGAGGTGAACCAGTGCGATCGCGCAAAGCGTCGGCACGCTGAAATACGCGCCCGTCATGTCGGTAAGGTTCCTTGCTTCATCGTGTCGTTGTGTCGCGTGATCCAGCCGGAAGGATTCCGGCACGCAGCCCCGCTCCGCGGCACACAAGACGATACCCAAACCGCGTGCCGCGCGCATTGCGACGTCCGGTCGCAATGCGCCACGCCGCGTGCTGCGGTGCAGTGCGCGCACCGTCGCGGCGGGCCGCCGCTTGACTTCCCTCGGGGCACCACTACCCTTTTATTCCAATACGGCAATCGGACCGTGCATGCGCACTCGTCGCACACGTGCCGTTCGCCGGCACGCACGGTCGGACGATCGCAGCGCGCTCGGGCACGACAACAATGACGAATACCCAAGGAGACGACTCATGCTGATCGGTGTGCCGAAAGAGATCAAGAACCATGAATACCGCGTCGGCCTCACGCCGGCCGGCGCGCGTGAACTCACGCGGCATGGCCACCACGTGCTCGTGCAGCGCGGCGCGGGCACCGCGATCGGCCTGCTCGACGACGACTACACGGCCGCCGGTGCGGCGCTGTGCGATGACGCGCGCGACCTCTTCGCGCGCGCCGACATGATCATCAAGGTCAAGGAACCGCAGGCCGCCGAGTGCGCCATGCTGCGGCGCGGGCAAATCCTTTATACGTATCTGCATCTCGCGCCCGATCCCGAGCAGGCTGCCGCGCTCGTGAAGTCCGGCGCGGTCTGCATCGCGTACGAAACCGTGACGGGCCCGGGCGGCGGGCTGCCGCTGCTCGCGCCGATGAGCGAGGTCGCGGGACGCATGTCGATCCAGGTCGCGGCGACGCACCTCGAAAGCCCGCGCGGCGGCCGCGGCGTGCTGCTGGCCGGCGTGCCAGGCGTGCCGGCCGCGCACGTCGTGGTGCTCGGCGCGGGCGTGGTGGGCACCGGTGCGCTGCAGATGGCGGTCGGCCTCGGCGCACGCGTCACCGTGCTCGACACCAACGTGGGCCGGCTGCGCCAGCTCGACCTGATCTTCGCGAACCGGATCGCGACCGTCTGCTCGAACGCGCATACGATCGACGAAGCCGTGCGCGACGCCGACGTCGTGATCGGCGCGGTGCTCGTGCCGGGCGCGTCGGCGCCGCGGCTCGTCACGCGCGACATGATCGCGACGATGCGCACGGGCGCCGTCGTCGTCGACGTCGCGATCGACCAGGGCGGCTGCTTCGAGACATCGCACGCCACGACGCATGCGCAGCCGACCTTCGTCGTCGACGGCGTCGTGCACTACTGCGTCGCGAACATGCCGGGCGCGGTCGCGCGCACGTCGACGTTCGCGCTGAACAATGCGACGCTCGGCCATGCGCTCGCGCTCGCCGACAAAGGCTGGAAACGCGCGATGACCGACGACCCGTATCTGCGCGCGGGGCTGAACGTGTGCGACGGCCACGTCACGTACGAGGCCGTCGCGCTCGCGCTCGGCCTGCCGTACGTCCCGGCGGAAGACGTGCTGGCCTGAGCCTGGCGCGCCGTCACGCGCCCTTCGGGCGGTCGCGCTTCGACGTGCCGCCCGCGCTGCCCGCACCGCCCATCGTGCGCGCCAGCAGCGGCCGCAGTTGCGCGAGCGTGCGCGTGTTGAGCACGTCGTGCCGCGTGAGCCAGCCGCGCCGCGCCTGTCCGACACCGTATCCGAGGTTGTCGAGATCGTCCGCGCAA
>NZ_VWWG01000070.1:0-34345 GCF_011753085.1 Burkholderia sp. Tr-862 | reverse complement strand
AGAGGAAGTGATCAAGAAGGTGATGCTCGGCAACACGGTCGACGGCGTGTTCACGACGGTGCAGGACGTCGCGCAGACGGTGCTGTTCCTGTCGGCGTTCCCGAGCGCCGCGCTCACGGGGCAGTCGGTCGTCGTCAGCCACGGCTGGTTCATGCAGTAACGGGATCCGGCACGGGCGGTCGCGACGCGTACCGCTCGTGCCGAGCAGTCGCCGACAATGCACGACGGCATAAAAAAACGCGCTCCGGGGAGCGCGTTTTTTGTTTGGGCAGGGCGGGCCGGTGACGGCTGCCGCCCGCTGATGCCGACTTACTTCAGGACCGCTGCGACCGCATTGGCGACCGCGTCGAGGTTGCGCGTGTTCAGCGCTGCAACGCAGATGCGGCCCGTGCCGACTGCGTAGATGCCGAACTCTTCGCGCAGGCGATCGACTTGCGCCGAGGTCAGGCCCGAATACGAGAACATTCCGCGCTGCGCGTTGATGAAGCTGAAGTCGCGATCCACGCCGCTCGCCTTCAGGCGCTCGACGAGGCCGTTGCGCATCGCACGGATGCGGTCGCGCATTTCGCCGAGTTCCTGCACCCACGCAGCGTGCAGTTCCGGCGACGCGAGCACGGCCGCGACGATGGCGCCGCCATGGGTCGGCGGGTTCGAGTAGTTCGTGCGGATCACGCGCTTCAGTTGCGACAGCACACGCGTCGCTTCTTCCTTGCTCGACGTGATGATCGACAGCGCGCCGACGCGCTCGCCATACAGCGAGAACGACTTCGAGAACGACGACGACACGAATGCATTCAGGTCGGCCGCGGCAAACAGGCGCACCGCCGCTGCATCTGCCTCGATGTTCTCGCCGAAGCCCTGGTAGGCCATGTCGAGGAACGGCACGAGGTTGCGCGCCTTGACGACGTCGACGACCTGCTGCCATTGCGCTTCGGTCAGGTCCACACCGGTCGGGTTGTGGCAGCACGCGTGCAGCACGACGATCGTGCCTGCCGCATAGCCGTTCAGCGCCGACAGCATGCCTTCGAAGTTCACGCCGTTGGTGGCGGCGTCATAGTACGGATAGGCGACGACTTCGAAGCCGGCGGCTTCGAACAGCGCGCGGTGGTTTTCCCAGCTCGGGTCGCTGATCGCAACCTTCGCGTTCGGGTTCACGGTGCGCAGGAAATCGGCGCCGATCTTCAGCGCGCCCGTGCCGCCCAGTGCCTGCGCCGTGACCACACGGCCTGCGGCGATCAGCGGCGAATCGTTGCCGAGCAGCAGCTTCTGCACCGCTGCGTCATAGGCGGCGATCCCGTCGATCGGCAGGTAGCCGCGCGGCAGGCCGGCGTCGACACGTGCCTTTTCCGCTTCGCGAACGGCGCGCAGCAGCGGAATCTTGCCTTCTTCGTTCGTGTACACACCGACGCCGAGGTTGACCTTGGTCGGACGCGTATCGGCGTTGAAGGCTTCGTTCAGGCCCAGGATCGGGTCGCGGGGAGCAAGCTGGACAGCGGAGAAGAGCGACATGATGATTCGGCAGTAGTGAAAAGAGGGTCAGGCTTTCAGCCGGCGGGGCGGGCGCAGCGGACCGCGCGCCAACGGCACGGCGCCGGAAAGCGCAGCAGCCTGACATTGTAGCGAATTCACGCTGCCGGAGGCGGCGATTGCGCGGCGAATTGCGATTTCGGCCGGTTGCCGCGCGTCAGGAGCCGTCAGCGGTCCGCAACTCCGCGAAGCGCTAGAATAGTCTTTTGCCCTCGCTCCGGCCGCACTCCATGTCCGAACATCACGCCGAAGTCGGCGACGCGCTCGACGAATCGAAATTCGTGACCTTCGAAGGGTCGCCATTTCAGCTATACCAGCCGTATCCGCCCGCAGGCGACCAGCCGACCGCGATCGAAACGCTCGTCGAAGGTGTCGGCGACGGCCTCGCATTCCAGACGCTGCTCGGCGTGACGGGTTCGGGCAAGACCTTCACGATGGCGAACACGATCGCGCGGCTCGGCCGCCCGGCGATCGTGTTCGCACCGAACAAGACGCTCGCGGCGCAACTCTACGCGGAGTTCCGCGAGTTCTTCCCGCGCAACGCGGTCGAGTACTTCGTCTCGTACTACGACTATTACCAGCCGGAAGCGTACGTGCCGCAGCGCGACCTGTTCATCGAGAAGGACTCGTCGATCAACGAGCACATCGAGCAGATGCGGCTGTCGGCGACGAAGAGCCTGATGGAGCGCCGCGACGTGGTGATCGTCGCGACGGTGTCGGCGATCTACGGTATCGGCAACCCGTCCGAGTACCACAAGATGATCCTGACGCTGCGCGCCGGTGACAAGCTCGGCCAGCGCGACGTGATCGCGCGGTTGATCGCGATGCAGTACTCGCGCAACGATCAGGACTTCCAGCGCGGCACGTTCCGCGTGCGCGGCGACACGATCGACATCTTCCCGGCCGAGCATGCGGAGATGGCCGTGCGCGTCGAGCTGTTCGACGACGAGGTCGAGACGCTGCAGCTGTTCGACCCGCTGACCGGCCGCGTGCGGCAGAAGATCCCACGCTTCACGGTATATCCGTCGTCGCACTACGTGACGCCGCGCGACACCGTGATGCGTGCGGTCGAGACGATCAAGGACGAATTGCGCGAGCGCCTCGAGTTCTTCCACCGCGACGGCAAGCTCGTCGAGGCGCAGCGCCTCGAGCAGCGCACGCGCTTCGATCTCGAGATGCTGCAGGAGCTCGGCTTCTGCAAGGGCATCGAGAACTACTCGCGGCACTTCTCGGGCGCCGCGCCCGGCGAGCCGCCGCCGACACTCGTCGACTACCTGCCGCCCGACGCGCTGATGCTGCTCGACGAATCGCACGTGCTGATCGGCCAGCTGAACGGCATGTACAACGGCGACCGCGCGCGAAAGGAGAATCTCGTCAATTACGGATTCCGGCTGCCGTCGGCGCTGGACAACCGACCGCTCAAATTCCCGGAGTTCGAACGCAAGATGCGCCAGGTGGTGTTCGTGTCGGCGACGCCTGCCGACTACGAGAAGCGCGTGACGGGGCAGATCGCCGAGCAGGTGGTGCGGCCGACCGGGCTCGTCGATCCGGAAATCGAAGTGCGCCCGGCCAGCTCGCAGGTCGACGACGTGCTGACCGAGATCAACGCGCGCGTGAACGCCGGCGAGCGCGTGCTGATCACCGTGCTGACGAAGCGGATGGCCGAGCAGCTCACCGAGTTCCTCGCCGACCATGGCGTCAAGGTGCGCTACCTGCACAGCGACATCGACACGGTGGAGCGGGTCGAGATCATCCGCGACCTGCGACTCGGCACGTTCGACGTGCTGGTCGGGATCAACCTGCTGCGCGAAGGCCTGGACATTCCGGAGGTGTCGCTCGTCGCGATTCTGGACGCGGACAAGGAAGGCTTCCTGCGCGCCGAGCGCTCGCTGATCCAGACGATCGGCCGCGCGGCGCGCAACGTGAACGGCAAGGCGATCCTCTACGCCGACACGATGACCGAGTCGATGAAGCGCGCGATCGGCGAGACCGAGCGGCGCCGCGCGAAGCAGATCGCGCACAACGAGAAGATGGGCATCACGCCGCGCGGCGTCGTGAAGCGCATCAAGGACATCATCGACGGCGTCTACAACGCCGACGACGCGCGCGCCGAGCTGAAGGAAGCGCAGCAACGCGCGAAGTTCGAGGACATGTCGGAAAAGCAGATCGCGAAAGAAATCAAGCGTCTCGAAAAGCAGATGGCCGACTACGCGAAGAACCTCGAATTCGAAAAGGCCGCGGCCACCCGCGACCAGCTGGCGCTGCTGCGCGAACGCGTGTTTGGCGCCAACGTGGGCGACCACGTCAACGGCGGCCGGTAAATCTTTCCAAACGTCACTGAAACCTCCCGGTAACTCGGCTGTAAGCCTTGTCGCATCAGGGGTTTACCGGGGGTCTCGTTTGTTCCGGCGCCGGTTCGGTGCTACACTTCGCAAGTATTGAGAATAGTTCGCATTAACGTTCTTCATTGCGTTAGTGTTTTCGGCGAGCCGTCCAGGAGGGCGGTTGGCAGCTTGTCAGACAAATAACAAGGAGTGTCCATGTTGGGTTCTTCGTTCATCCGCACGTCGGTTGCGGTAGCAGCGGCGCTTGCCGCGATGTCGGCCTCGGCGGCCGAATATCCGATCGGCAAGCAGCAGATCCAGGGCGGCATGGAAATCGGCGCGGTGTACCTGCAGCCGATCACGATGGATCCGGAAGGGATGATGCGCAAGGCGTCGGATTCGGACATCCACCTCGAGGCGGACATCCACGCGGTCAAGAACAACCCGACGGGTTTCGCGGAAGGCGACTGGATGCCGTACCTGCAGGTCACGTACAAGCTGACGAAGCAGGGCGACACGAAGTGGAAGGCCGAAGGCGACCTGATGGGCATGGTCGCGAGCGACGGCCCGCACTACGGCGACAACGTGAAGCTGGCCGGCCCGGGCAAGTACCACCTGACGATGATCGTCAAGCCGCCGATGCAGTCGGGCCACATGGCGTTCGGCCGTCACGTCGACAAGGAAACCGGCGTGGGTGCGTGGTTCAAGCCTGTCACCCTCGAATACGACTTCCCGTTCGCCGGCATCGGCAAGAAGGGCGGGTACTGATCGGTGGCATCACGGACGGCGCGCTTCGGCGCGCCGTCAGCGTAGAGAACCCAGAATGAAATTTCCCCAGAAAATCGTCGCCGCAGCCGCCGCGCTGTGGCTCGCCGGCGCGGCGCATGCCGCCGATCTCCCGACGTTCAAGCTCGAGATGACGGACGGCAAGCTGAACCCCGCCCGCATCGAAGTGCCGGCCGGTCAGCGCTTCAAGATCGAGATCAGGAATACCGGCAAGGGCGCCGCCGAATTCGAGAGCGTGCAGTTGCGCAAGGAGAAGGTGCTCGCGCCGGGCGCCGATTCGTTCGTGGTTGTCGCCCCGCTGTCTCCGGGCGAGTACAAGTTTTTCGACGATTTCCACCAGCAGGCACAGGGCGTGATCGTCGCGAAGTAATGCGTTTTATCTGCGTACGGGTGCACGAGTGCCGTGCCCCGCACGTCAGGAGGATTCAATGGGTCAGATCTTGTTCATCGTCTGGCGGGAGAGCGTCGAAGCGCTGCTCGTCGTCGGCATCCTCTATGCATGGCTGAAGAACGGCGACGACGACGCGCGCCGCGGCCTGCCCTTTCTGTGGACGGGTGTGGCAGTCGGCCTGCTGATGGCCGTCGGACTCGGCGCCGCACTCGTCGGCTTCACTGAAGTGCTGTCCGGCGACGCACAGGACTATTTCCAGACCGCGATGGTGCTGATCGCCTGCGTGCTGATCGTGCAGATGGTGTTGTGGATGCGCCGGCACGGCCGCACGCTGAAGCGCGACATGGAGCAGTCGCTGCAGCAGAGCACGCGCGATTCGAACTGGTGGGGCGTTGCCGTGCTGGTCGCGCTCGCGATCGCCCGCGAAGGCAGCGAGACGGTGATCTTCCTGTACGGCCTCGGTTTCGGCCAGTCGGGGCACGTGGACGCGAGCCAGATGCTCGCGGTCGTGATCGGCCTCGGCCTCGCGTTCCTCACGTTCTATCTGCTGCAGCTCGGCGGCAAGTACTTCTCGTGGCGGCATTTCTTCCGCGTCACCGAAGTGATGCTGTTGTTCCTCGGTGCGGGCCTGTTCCAGACCGGCGTCGACAAGCTGATCGACAAGGAAATCCTGCCGCTCGGCATCTCGCAGGTGTGGGACACGTCCGCGATCCTCGATGATTCCGGCACGTTCGGTTCGCTCGTCGCGACGCTGACCGGCTATCGCGCGCACCCGGCGCTGACCAACCTGGTCGCCTATGCGGTGTACTGGGCGGTCGTCTGGTTGCTGATGAAGCGCGCGAGCCGCCGTCCGGCCATCACAGCGGGCCGCACGGCATGAGCGTTGCCGCCGCAACCAAGCCGGGCTGGCTCGCACAGGCCGGCCAGTGGATGCAGCGCCACGGCGCGGCGATCCGCGGCATCCAGTGGGCCGTCGTCGCCGTCTATGCATTCCTGATCATCGTGCCGGCGGTGTTGCCGCTGCCGGACGATTCCGCGCACCTGTGGAACAACCTCACGCTGATCGCGCAGTTCGTGTTCTGGGGCATCTGGTGGCCGTTCGTGCTGCTGTCGATGGTGATGCTCGGCCGCGTCTGGTGCGGTGTGCTGTGCCCGGAAGGCGCGCTCACCGAATACGCGAGCCGGTTCGGCCGCGGCGCCGCGATTCCGCGCTGGATGCGGTGGGGCGGCTGGCCGTTCGTCGCGTTCGGGCTCACGACGATCTATGGGCAGATGGTCAGCGTGTACCAGTACCCGCTCGCCGTGCTGTTCGTGCTCGGCGGCTCGACCGTGGGCGCGATCGTGATCGGCCTGCTGTACGGCCGCGAGAAGCGCGTGTGGTGCAAGTACCTGTGCCCGGTCAACGGCGTGTTCGGATTGCTGTCGCGGCTCGCGCCGATGCGCTACAAGGTCGACGAGGATGCCTGGCGACGCTCGTACAAGAACGGCGAGCACGGGCATCGCGTGATTCCGATCAACTGCGCGCCGCTGGTGCCGTTGCGCAACATGAAAGGCGCCGCCGAGTGCCATATGTGCGGCCGCTGCAGCGGGCACCGCGATGCGATCGAACTGTCGTGGCGCTCGCCGTCCGACGAGGTCGTGAACCTCGGCGCGCAACAGGCGAACCCGTGGGACACGGCGCTGATCCTGTACGGCCTGCTCGGCGTCGCGATCGGTGCGTTCCACTGGACCGTCAGCCCGTGGTTCGTGCAGATCAAGCAATTCCTCGCAGGCTGGCTGATCGACCACGACATCACGTGGCCGCTCGAGACCAATGCGCCGTGGTTCCTGCTCACACATTACCCGGATCGCAACGACGTGTTCTCGTGGCTCGACGGCGGGCTGGTCGTCGGCTATATCGTCGGCACGGGGCTCGTGTACGGTACCGCGCTGCTCGTGCTGCTGGCCGGCGCGACGCTGATGCTCGGCCGTTTCGACCGCGTGCGTCTTCATCATCTCGCGCAGGCGCTGATTCCGATCGCGGGTGCGGGCGTGTTCCTCGGGCTGTCGGCGACGACGCTGTCGCTGCTGCGGGCCGAGCACGTGCCGCTCGGCTGGGCGACGGATGTGCGCATCGCGATTCTGGTCTGCGCGAACGCGTGGAGCGCGTGGCTGGCCTGGAAGGTGACGGGGCGCTATGCGGCGTGGCCGCGCCGACTGGCTGCATTCGCGTGGTTCGCGGCCGGCCTGGCCGTGATCGACAGCGCGTGGTGGTTGATGTTCTGGGGTTTCTGATGCGGGATTGAAGGCCTTGCGGCCGCGCTCCGGAGTAGCAGGCGAGGTGTTTCGCCGCCGGGCTCCGGAGTGCGCTGAAACAGCAGCGCCAATAGCCACGATGCCTTTTCCTTTGTCTGCGGACGCCCAAACAAAAAGCGACACGTCTTTCGACGTGTCGCTTTTTTTTCTTCTTTGTGCGAGAACCAAAAAAGTGGCTTGGCTTGCTGCAACGGCTGCTTGAGTGTATTTGCACGAAGGGGTCTAGATCTCGCGTGCAAGCCGTTACGCTGGCTACTGCCCAACACCTCTCAGGGAGGTGGTCCCCACAATACTCTGTCGTTACTTCGTCAGGATCAGTTTGCCGAGCCGCGTGGCACGCAACTGATATGTCTCTCCGTTATGCGCGATGCTGATGTGGCTGTGACCTTGCAGCAGCGCATCGCTGCTGAGGGTCCGTGTGCCGGCATCGCGGCTTCCGGCGGGTTTCGCCGGCCTCGTGACCGCTGCCGTCTTCTGACGGTTGCCGCTTGCGGTGCCGGTCGTGCGGCGCAAGGTCAGCGTGGTCGGGCGCGTGGTGTCGGTCATTCGGTTGATCGGTAACAGTCGATGCGATGGAATGAATTCTAAATGATAACTATTCCCATTTACAAAAACTCTTTATCGATCGATGCAACAAACCTGATAGCTTGATTCAAAGAGGCGGCCCGCGGGCCGCCGCCGCCGTCAGTGGAGCGGATCAGGGTCCTTGCGCCCTTGTGCGTATTCGCGGATCAGGCGCACCGTATCGATGTCCGACGTGCGATACGCTTCCTTGACGATACCGCGCGTGTGACGCGCTTCCTCGCTGTCGTCCGTGACGGTCAGCGTCGTGCGGTATTCGAAACGCAGGAACAGCTCGTGGTCTTCACGCTCCTCGATCGTCATCGTCAGCGATCCGCCGATTTCACCGCCGGCCGCATGGATGTCGTAGCGCACTTGCTGGTTCGGGATGAACGTCACGCGGTCGCGCACGATCGCATGTCCGTAGTGCAGCTCGCGTTCGAGCGTCGTGTCCGTCCGTTCGTGGACGACACAGCTGTCGAGACCGATCAGGAACAGCTGCGGCTGTTCGGCGCGCAGCACGAGGCCTTCCCAGAGCTGGTCGCGGGTCAGGGACGGCACGCCCGGATCGTCGGAGTTGATCTGGATCAGATGTTCGAAGTTCAAGGGGACGGATTCCTTCTGGTGGCGGGCAGCCACATGGATCAAGAAGTTATTGTGACGCAAAACAAGCCGTTTCGCGGCAGTTGCGGCCCCGATTGCACGTCACGCTTCGATGCGGCCCATGCGGCCCGTCTGGTAGTCGACGACGGCCTGCCGGATCTCTTCCTCGGTATTCATCACGAACGGGCCATAGCGGACGATCGGCTCGTTGAGCGGGACGCCGCCGATCAGCAGCAGATCGAGCGGCGTATCGCCGGCTTCGAACGTCACCGCGTCGCCATCGTCACCGTAGACGACCATTTGCCGTGCGTCGACGCGTTGCCTGTCGGGCCCGTAGCGGCCTGCTCCGTCGAGCGGGTAGGCGAATACGCGATAACCTGCCGGCACCGGCTGGGTGACCGTTGCGCCCGGTTGCAGCGTGAAATGCTGGTAGAGGATCGGCGTGCGCGTCTCGATCGCGGCACGCACGCCGAACGCTTCGCCGGCGATCACGCGGACCTGCGAACGGCCGTCCGGCGACGTGGCGCTCGGGATGCGGTCGGCCGAGATTTCCTGGTAGCGCGGTGCGATCAGCTTGTCGCGGCGCGGCAGGTTGACCCACAGCTGGAAGCCGTGCGAGCGCCCGCCTGCCTGCGCGAATTCGGGATCCGGCATTTCGCTGTGCACGACGCCCGCGCCGGCCGTCATCCACTGCACGTCGCCGGGCCCGAGCGTGCCGGCATGGCCGGCCGAGTCGCGATGGCGAAAGCGCCCGTCGAGCACGTAGGTGACGGTCTCGAAGCCGCGATGCGGATGGTCGGGCGCGCCCTTGGCTTCACCGGGCGCATAGTCGACGGGGCCCATTTCATCGAGCAGCAGGAACGGATCGAAATCCATCAGCAGTCGGGTCGGGAACGGGCGGTGAACCACGAAGCCGCCGCCTTCGGTGGTGCGAAGAGCGGGGTACGTGCGGTCAAGCGAGCGAGCGGTCGTCATGCAGAAGCCCTCGAAATCATCGGAATAGCGTTATTTTTGAAACATAGCGCTATTATATTGGGCGTTTTGCGGTCCGATTTGCGGCGGTTCGCAATGGATTGTTCTGAAATTGGAACGATGACATGAACATCGATGCACACAACCTGAACGACCTCATGTACTTTTCGCAGGTCGTCGAACACGGCGGGTTCTCGGCTGCGGAGCGCGTGCTGGGTATTTCGAAATCGCGCCTGTCGCGGCGCCTGACCGAACTCGAAGCGGCGCTCGGCGTGCGCCTGCTGCAGCGTTCGACGCGCAAGCTCGCACTGACCGAGGCGGGGGAGTTGTTCTACCAGCATTGCCAGGCGATGCTCGCCGAAGCCCAGGCCGCGATGAACGCCGTGCAGCAGCTGCGCTCGTCGCCGCGCGGCTCGGTGCGCGTGAGCGTCCCTGTTACGCTGTCGCAGACGATGCTGTCGCGCATCCTCCCCGAATTCCTGCACCGCTATCCCGAGGTGAAGGTGCACATCCGGGTGACGAACCGCGTGATCGACCTGTTCGAGGACTCGGTCGATGTCGCGTTGCGCGTGCGCTCGGAGCCGCCGCAGAACGCGAACATCGTCGTGCGGCCATTGTGGCGGACCGAGCAGATGCTGGTCGGCGCGCCGAGCCTGCTGAGCCAGAATGCGCCGCCGCTCGTGCCGGACGATCTGGCACGCTTCGAGACGCTCGATACGCCGAGCGTCGACGGACGGCACGTGTTCAACCTGATCGCGCCGGACGGCACCCGTCACTTGCACGAGCACGATCCGAGGCTCGTGACGGCCGATCTGATGACGATCCGCGAGGCCGTGCTCGACGGCCTTGGCATCGCGGCGCTGCCGGAGATGATGTACGGCAATGCATTGCGCGCCGGCCAGTTGTCGCCGGTGATGCCGGGCTGGACGTTGCCGGTGCCGCAACTCTATGCGGTGTTCGTGTCGCGGCAGGGGATGCCGCCCGCGGTCCGTGCGTTCGTCGACTATTTGGTCGAGAAGCTCGATCACGGCGATTACAAGCAGCCGAGCTGCCCCGAGCGTGCGAAGAAGGAAGCCACGGCGGCCGATGTTTCGTCCACCTGAATGCAAGATGCGCGTCGTGGCAAATTTGTTTTGTCATTGAAGCGTCGCCTGCAATCGCAAGTTTCAATCGCCGGGGCCTTGAATGCGTCCGCGCGCGGGCCTATATTGAAATCCCATTTCGCGAAGGAAGTTCTGAGCGGAGTCAGGTGGCAGCATATATTGCGAGCCAGATAGGGCAGAACGCGCAGTCCGTGCAGACCACGGTAGCCGCATTGCGTTGCTCGAGGCGCAACCGATACCGCCGAAGAGCCCGCCGCCCGAAGGCGCCCGCGTGCGCATGAAAAAAGGCCTTCATCTGGCGATGAAGGCCTTTTACTTTGTGCGGCCGGCGAGGTGCGGCCGGCGACGGCGAACAGCGACGCGCGAAATGCGCGTGCGTTACTTCGCCTTCGCGGTCGGCTCTGTCACGAAGCCGAGCTTCGTCAGGCCGCCGGCCTGTGCATCGGACATCACTTCCGCCACACGCTCATAGGCAACCTTGCGATCGGCGCGCAGGTGCAACTCCGGTTGCGGCTGATGCTGTGCCGCTTCCGCGATGTGTGCCTGCAGTTGCTCGCGCGTGACCGTCTGGTCGTTCCACAGGATCGTGCCGTTGCCCTGGATCGCGACGTCGACCGTTTGCGGCTTTTCGTCGACGGGCTGGCTGCTCGCGTGCGGCAGGTCGATCTTCACCGCGTGCTGCATCGCCGGGATCGTCACGAGGAAGATGATCAGGAGTACGAGCATGACGTCGACGAGCGGCGTCATGTTGATCTCGCTCATCACGCCATCGTCGTCGTCATCGCTGAAGCCGGTGTTCATTGCCATGGTTCACCTCGTCTCAGCTGGCGCGCGTCGCAAGACGCAGGCCGTCGCGGGGCGACGACGACGCGAGGCGCGCGCCCGTCACGAAGTAGGCGTGCAGACCGTGTGCGAAGCGGCGCAGCTTGCTGACGACACCCTTGTTCGCGCGGGTCAGCGCGTTGTAGCCGAGCACGGCGGGAATCGCGACGAACAGGCCGAAGGCCGTCATGATCAGCGATTCGCCGACCGGGCCCGCGACCTGGTCGATCGACGTCTGGCCGGTTGCGCCGATCACGAGCAGCGCGTGGTAGATGCCCCAGACCGTGCCGAACAGGCCGACGAACGGCGCCGTGCTGCCGATCGACGCGAGAATCGCGAGGCCGGCCTGCATGCGCGAGATGCCTTCGTCCATCGTGTCCTTCAGGCAGCGCGTGACCCAGTCGGACACGTCCATGCGGTCGTGCAGGTGCGGCTGCGTCTGATGGTGGTGATCGGCGGCTTCCTTGCCCGACAGCGCGAGCGCGAGGAACGGGTTGTCGTTCGGCGTCGATGCGGTGAGACCGAGCTTCTTGATGCCGTCGTCGAAGTCGTCCGAATGCCAGAACGCCTGTTCCGCGTTCTTCGTGAGGCGGTTCAGGCGAATCACGTTCCAGCCCTTGACGATGATCACGATCCACGACAGGACCGACATCACGAGCAGCGTGATCGCAATGGCGCGCGTGACGAAATCACCTTGCGCCCAGACGTGCGCGATACCGTAGCTTTGCATTTTCTTGTTTCCTTTGAATCTACCGAATATGACGGGTTAGTCGTCGAGCGTGAAGTTGAATGGCAGCGTATGGGCGGCGCGGATCGCCTGGCCGTTCTCGATATACGGCGGACAGGTGCTGGCGCGCGTTGCCTCGAGCGCGGCTTCGTCGAGACGCGGGTAGCCGCTGCTCTTCTGCAGCTGGACGCTTTCGATCTTGCCCGTCACGCCGATGATGAAGTGAACATAGGCCGTGCCCGTTTCGCCGCGACGGCGCGACATCGACGGATAGGTGGGCTTCACGAAATTGCAGTTGAGCGCCGATACGTTCTTCGGTGCGCTGACCTGCATCGTCTCGCGAGCCGGGCCGGGTGCTGCAGCCGGCGCAGCAGGGGCCTGCGCGGCGGGAGCCGGTGTCGGATCGACCGCTGCCGGTGCGGGCGTCGGCGACGGTGCTTGCGCGACCGGCTGAGGCGTCGGGATCGCTTTCTGCACCGGCTTCGGCTCGACCTTCGGCTTCACGCGCGGCGTGGGCTTGGGCGGCGCAGGCTGCTGCGCGGCCGACTGGACCGCGACCGGCTGGGCAACGGGCGCAGGCGGAATGAGCTGCGCGGTGATCGACTGAACCTCGATCTCCTTCGGAGGCGGCGGCGCGTTGCGATGGAGCCACGCGGCCGCCAGCATGATCGCGTGTGCGGCAAGCACACCGACCGCGACGGTGATGACCCGGGGATTCATACGGGGTGCAACCGGCAAGACGCCGGCAGGAGCGGATTGCGAAGCCTGCATGTTAGCTTGAAAGAACGACGTCGCACCCGGGGCGCGGCGGGTGAATCGGCACTACTTGCGGAAGATCAGCAGCGAGATGCAAACGGTGGTCACAAATCCGATCAGCAATTCCATGACGGGCTCCTTGGCAGGTAAGCCGCTGGCTCGCGCGGAAGATGGCTTGCTGACGGTCGGACATAAAATGCGGCAGCGGCCGCATGCGCACGCTCGGCGCCGCTCAGGCGGCCTTGCGGTCGTAGAACGTGACCGGGATCGGGTGAGCGTGGTGCTCGACGCCGCACCGGCTCGCGCAGACGCCTTGCTCGGCCATGAGGTCGCGTACGGACTCCTCGCACTTGCCGCAGCACGTGGCCACGCCGAGCTCGAACTGGAGTTCATCGAAGGAACTCACGCCCTCGGCGAGGGACGCGCGAATCTTGCGATCCGAAACAGACTTGCACACGCAGACGATCATGATGAGTTGCGATAGCTAACGGTAATGCGAATTATTATCATTAAATTTGCGGGTGTTGACAAGCCTGGGCTCGGCTTTTTTTAAGGTCATCGGACCCCCGAAATGGCGGGGGCGACAGGAGAGGGGGTGCCGGCGGTGTGCCGGCGCACGTCAGGCGGTCGCGCAGGCGCGCGCGTTCGGCGAGGAAATAGTGACGGATTCGACGGGCGCGTCGAGGCCGAGCAGCGTCGAGGCGAGTGCGCGCAGTTGCAGACCGTCGCTCGTCGAGCAAAAGCGCGGCGGCGCGGCACGCGTGCCGGCCGGCGCGCGCAGGCCGCGTTCGTCGAGCACCCGCGCGAGCTGGCGGGCGATGGCATCGCTCGTGTCGACGATCGTCAGGCGGTCGCCAACAAGGTCACGAATCGTTTCTGTGAAGAACGGATAGTGCGTGCAGCCGAGCACCAGCGTATCGGCACCGTCGTCGAGCATCGGCTGCAGATAACGCTCGAGCAACGTGCGCAATGCGGGCGAGTTCGTGTCGCCGCGCTCGATCGCTTCGACGAGCCCGTGGCCTGGCTGGCAGATGAAGCGGCGGCCGGCGCCGTAGCGGTCGAGCAGCGCCTGGAAGCGCGGACTGTTCAGCGTCGATTGCGTCGCGAGGACGCCCGCGACGCCGGTCGTGGACAGCGCGGCGGCCGGTTTGATGCCCGGTTCGACACCGACGAGCGGTATCGACAGGCGTTCGCGGATGGCCGCGATCGCTCGCGCCGTTGCCGTATTGCACGCGATCACGAGCGCTTTCGCCCCTTCGCGGGCGAGCCACTCGCCGATGGCCAGCGTGCGTTCCGTAATGAACGCCTCGTCGCGCGGCCCGTACGGCGCGTGGTGCGAATCGGCGACGTAGACGAACGACTCGCCGGGCAGGTGCGCGCGCACGGCGCGCAGTACCGACAGGCCGCCGAGCCCCGAATCGAAGATCCCGACGGGGGCGGCGGGGCGGACCCCGGAAGCGGCTGGCTGGTGCGTCATCGTCATGCGGACGGCGAGGTGGCGAGCGTGGCGGTGGTGGCCGTGATGGCGCTTACTCGGGCGAACCCATCATCGTCTGCTGGTAGTTCTGCAGGCCGACCTTGCCGATCAGGTCGATCTGCGTTTCCAGCCAGTCGATGTGCTCTTCGGTGTCGTCGAGAATCTTTTCGAAGATCTCGCGCGACACGTAGTCACGCACCGATTCGCAGTAGGCGATCGCTTCCTTGCAGGTGTTCTGCGAGATCTGCTCGAGCTTCAGGTCGCACTTCAGGATCTCTTCGGTTTCCTCGCCGACGAGCAGCTTGTGCAGGTCCTGCAGGTTCGGCAGGCCGTCGAGCATGAACACGCGCTCGATCAACCAGTCGGCGTGCTTCATTTCGCCGATCGATTCGTCGTATTCGTGCTTGCCGAGCTTGTCGAGGCCCCAGTGCTTGTACATGCGCGCATGCAGGAAGTACTGGTTGATCGCCGTGAGTTCGTTCTTCAGTTGGGCGTTCAGGTATTCGATGACTTTCTTGTCGCCTTGCATGGCTATTCCTTGTTCAGTGGGGCTTCAGAAACCGAACGATAATCGCTCGAACGAGAAAAGCCAAGCCTCGAAGCCTTGTCGGGCCTGCCTTTTGCGTGTAATGAGAATCAGCCTTGTGTAACGGTCCGCGCGCGAGAATGAGAACGGGAAGTAAAAAGGCCGGACTCCCGTCCGGCCTTTCGTTCGATCGCGCTTAAGCGGTTGCGACCGGGATCTTGCCGATCTTCGCCTGCCACTCCTTCGGACCAGTCTGGTGCACCGACGTGCCCGACGAATCGACGGCCACCGTCACCGGCATGTCCTGCACGTCGAACTCGTAGATCGCTTCCATGCCGAGGTCTTCGAACGCGAGCACCTTCGCGCCGCGGATCGCCTTCGACACGAGGTACGCCGCACCGCCGACCGCCATCAGGTAGGCCGCCTTGTGCTTCTTGATCGCGTCGATCGCGACCGGGCCGCGTTCGGCCTTGCCGACCATCGAGATCAGACCCGTCTGAGCGAGCATCGTCTCGGTGAACTTGTCCATCCGCGTGGCCGTCGTCGGGCCTGCCGGGCCGACCACTTCGTCACGCACCGGATCGACCGGACCCACGTAGTAGATCACGCGGTTCGTGAAGTCGACCGGCAGCTTCTCGCCCTTCGCGAGCATGTCGGCGATGCGCTTGTGCGCGGCGTCGCGGCCCGTGAGCATCTTGCCCGACAGCAGCAGCGTCTGGCCCGGCGCCCAGCTCGCAACTTCTTCCGGCGTCAGCGTGTTCAGGTCGACGCGCTTGCTGGTTTCGGTATTCGGTTCCCACTGGACCTTCGGCCAGGCGTCGAGCGACGGCGCTTCAAGCTTGGCCGGGCCCGAGCCGTCGAGCACGAAGTGCGCGTGGCGCGTGGCCGCGCAGTTCGGGATCAGCGCGACCGGCTTCGACGCCGCATGCGTCGGAGCGGCCATGATCTTCACGTCGAGCACGGTCGCGAGGCCGCCGAGGCCTTGCGCGCCGATGCCGAGCGCGTTGACTTTCTCGTGCAGCTCGACGCGCAGTTCCTCGACCCAGTCCTTCGGACCGCGCGCGATGATTTCCTGAATGTCGATCGGCTCCATCAGCGATTCCTTCGCCATCAGCATCGCCTTTTCAGCGGTGCCGCCGATGCCGATCCCGAGCATGCCCGGCGGGCACCAGCCGGCGCCCATCGTCGGGACCGTCTTCAGCACCCAGTCGACGATCGAATCCGACGGGTTCAGCATCACGAACTTCGACTTGTTCTCCGAGCCGCCGCCCTTCGCCGCGACCTGCACGTCGACCTTGTCGCCCGGCACGATCTCGTAGTGGATCACGGCCGGCGTGTTGTCCTTCGTGTTCTTGCGGGCGCCTTCCGGCGGGTTGACGATCGATGCGCGCAGCACGTTGTCCGGGTGCGTGTAACCGCGGCGCACGCCTTCGTTGATCATATCGGTGAGGCCCATCGTCGCGCCGTCCCAGCGCACGTCCATGCCGACCTTCACGAAGATCGTGACGATGCCGGTGTCCTGGCAGATCGGGCGCTTGCCTTCCGCGCACATGCGGCTGTTCGTGAGGATCTGCGCGATCGCGTCCTTCGCGGCCGGGCTCTCTTCCAGCTCGTACGCGCGGCCGAGGGCCTGGATGTAGTCGAGCGGGTGGTAGTAGCTGATGTACTGCAGCGAATCCGCGATGCTCTGGATCAGGTCTTCCTGTTTGATGACGGTCATGGCTGAGACTCTGTGGGGACTGTGGGGAATGCGTTTATGCGTTGACGGCTGCTTCGGCCGGCTTGCGGGACTCGTTCGCTGCTGGCGCGTGAATCTCGTGGAAATGGGCCGGGTGCGTGTGGGTCGTCAGGCGGTCGACCCACGCCATCACGAGCGCCGATACGAGGAACGACACGTGAATGATCACCTGCCACATGATCGCGTGCGTCGTGTGCTGGTCCGGGTTGATGAAGGTCTTCAGCAGGTGGATCGACGAAATGCTGATCAGCGCCATCGACAGCTTGACCTTCAGCACGCCCGCGTTCACGTGGTCGAGCCATTCGGGCTCGTCGGGATGGCCCTCGATGCCGAGGCGCGACACGAACGTTTCGTAGCCGCCGACGATCACCATGATCAGCAGGTTCGAGATCATCACGACGTCGATCAGGCCGAGCACCGCGAGCATCACGCTGATCTCGTCGAGGCTGGTCGCGTGCGACAGCAGGTGCCAGACTTCCTTCAGGAACAGGAACACATAGACGGCCTGCGCGACGATCAGGCCCAGATAAAGCGGAACCTGGAGCCAGCGGCTCATGAAGATCAGCGCGGGAAGCGGGCGTAGGGAACGACGGGTAGAGCCGGGCGAGTGCGGGGCAGGCATGATGGAGGTACGGGCGCTGTGCGCAGGTATCGGGGGTAATCTTGAAAAGGCGCGCTATTGTAACGCGTTGGCCGGCGCGACTGCAGCGACGCGCCGGAAGAGCCGGGGACGGATCAGGCGGCGGTGGCCGGCGCGCGTTTCACGCGCAGGCTCGCCAGCACGATGCCCGTGACGACGCACGCGAGCGCGATGCCGTGTGCGAGCGTCGGGCGTTCGCCGAGGAACGCGATGCCGTACGCGGCGGCCGCGACCGGCAGCACCGCGCTGAACACGCCGGCGAGGCTGCCAGGCACGTGCCGGATGCCCTTCATCCACAGCCAGAACGAGAAGATGCTGGCCGACAGCCCGTACCAGACGACGAGCGCCCACGTACCGGCCGGTACGCTCGCGTAATCGAACTGCCACAGCGCCGTCGCGCCGAGCGGCAGCATCAGGAACAGGCCGAAGAGGTGCGTGTACGCGCAGATGTCGATCGGCGCGAGCGTCTGCGTGAGCCGGCGCGACAGGATCACGTAGATCGATTCGCAGCAGACGGCGCCGAGGATCAGCAGGTTGCCGGTGAGCGAGCCGGACGGGGCGCCGTCGGCGCCGTGCGCGGACGTGCCGCCGTTCGCGAGATTGATCGTCACGACGCCGGCGATCGCGAGCGCGATCGACACGAGCGCACGGCCGTTCGGTTTTTCACGCAGGATCAGCCACGCGAAGAGCGCGACGATGGCGGGGATCGTGCTGGTGATCACGCCGGCTGCGACCGCGCTCGTGCGCTGCACGCCGTTGAGCATCAGCAGCGTGAACATGAAGGTGCCGAAGAACGCCTGCAGGAACAGGTTCAGCCATTCCGCGCGCCGGACCGCCCGCATCTTCACCGGGCTGAACAGCGGCCAGAGTACGGCGATCGCGATCACGAAGCGCAGCGTGGCGAGGATGGCGACCGGGACGAAGACGACGATGGATTTACCGATACCGACGTTGCTGCCGACAAACAGCATCGACAGAATGAGGAAGAGGGCGTAGCGATTCAAGCTGGAGTCCAGGGGGCGAGTTCAGTTACGATTGTAGAGTCGCAGTTGTAACAGCGTAAAGCTGACGGTCAAGCGCCGACCGTAGAGCGGCGGTGTGCGAAACGGCGAGGCCGCGTAAGTGACGGGTAAGTTCGAGCGCTTATCGTGGAAATCGCCGGGCCGTACGACCACCGTCGCGTGACGTGGTGCGGTGCAGCATCGTGCGTGGCCTTCGGGACGCGCGCAGGTGGTGGGAGACAGCGGCGCATGTATGCGCCGGCCAAGACGCGCGGTGCGCACGAATCGCGCCGCCATGCAGAGGATTCATGTTCACCAAGGGGTAGTCGATGTCTGCGATTGAATCGGTTCTTCACGAAACCCGTCAGTTTGCGCCGCCCGAGGCGCTCGCGAAGGCGGCAACCATTTCCGGCATGCCGGCCTACCAGGCGCTGGCCGCCGAAGCCGAGCGCGATTACGAGGGCTTCTGGGCGCGTCTCGCCCGTGAAGGCCTCAGCTGGCACAAGCCGTTCACGAAGGTGCTCGACGAGAGCGACGCACCGTTCTACAAGTGGTTCGACGACGGCGAACTCAACGCGTCGTACAACTGCCTCGACCGTCACGTCGAAGCCGGCAACGGCGAGCGCGTCGCGGTGATCTTCGAGGCCGACGACGGCACCGTCACGCGCGTCACCTACGCCGATCTCCTCGCACGCGTGTCGCGCTTCGCGAATGCGCTGAAGAAACGCGGGATCGCGAAGGGCGATCGCGTCGTCATCTACATGCCGATGTCGATCGAAGGCATCGTCGCGATGCAGGCCTGCGCGCGCATCGGCGCGACCCACTCGGTCGTGTTCGGCGGCTTCTCCGCGAAATCGCTGAACGAGCGGCTCGTCGACGTCGGCGCGGTCGCGCTGATCACTGCCGACGAGCAGGCGCGCGGCGGCAAGACGCTGCCGCTCAAGAGCATCGCCGATGAAGCGATCGCGATGGGCGGCTGCGAAGCGGTGAAGAGCGTGATCGTCTATCGCCGCACCGGCGGCAAGGTCGACTGGCACGCCGGGCGCGACCTGTGGATGCACGAACTCGCGGACGCCGAGTCCGACACGTGCGCGCCGGAATGGGTCGGCGCCGAGCATCCGCTGTTCATCCTGTATACGTCGGGCTCGACCGGCAAGCCGAAGGGCGTGCAGCACAGCACCGGCGGCTACCTGCTGTGGGCCGCGCAGACGATGAAGTGGACCTTCGACTGGAAGCCCACCGACGTGTTCTGGTGCACGGCCGACATCGGCTGGGTCACGGGCCATACGTACATCACCTACGGCCCGCTCGCGTGCGGCGGCACGCAGGTCGTGTTCGAGGGCGTGCCGACCTATCCGGACGCCGGGCGCTTCTGGAAGATGATCGGCGATCACAAGGTCACCGTGTTCTACACCGCGCCGACCGCGATCCGTTCGCTGATCAAGGCCGCCGAAGCCGACGACAAGGTCCACCCGAAGAGCTACGACCTGTCGAGCCTGCGCATCATCGGCACCGTCGGCGAGCCGATCAATCCGGAAGCGTGGATGTGGTACCACAAGCATGTGGGCCAGGAGCGCTGCCCGATCGTCGACACGTGGTGGCAAACCGAAACCGGCGGCCACATGATCACGCCGCTGCCGGGCGCGACGCCGACGGTGCCGGGTTCGTGCACGCTGCCGCTGCCGGGCATCATGGCCGCGGTGGTCGACGAGACCGGCCAGGACGTACCGAACGGGCAAGGCGGGATCCTCGTCGTCAAGCGGCCGTGGCCGGCGATGATCCGCACGATCTGGGGCGACCCGGAGCGGTTCAAGAAGAGCTACTACCCGGAGGAACTCGGCGGCCGGCTGTACCTGGCCGGCGACGGCACGGTGCGCGACAAGGACACCGGCTACTTCACGATCATGGGCCGCATCGACGACGTGCTGAACGTGTCGGGCCACCGGCTCGGCACGATGGAGATCGAGTCGGCGCTGGTCTCGCATGAGCTGGTTGCGGAAGCGGCGGTGGTCGGCCGTCCGGACGACACGACGGGCGAGGCCGTGGTCGCGTTCGTGGTGCTGAAGCGATCGCGTCCGGAAGGCGAGGAAGCGGCGGCGCTCGCGAAGACGCTGCGCGACTGGGTCGGCAAGCAGATCGGGCCGATCGCGAAGCCGAAGGACATCCGCTTCGGCGACAACCTGCCGAAGACGCGCTCGGGCAAGATCATGCGGCGCCTGCTGCGCTCGCTCGCGAAGGGCGAGGCGATCACGCAGGACACGTCCACGCTCGAGAACCCGGCGATCCTCGACCAGCTCGCCGAAGTGCGCTGATCGCACCTGTTGCGCACGTCGTGCGCACGAGCCCCCGCGCGGCAATCCCGATTGTCCGCGCAGGGGCTTTTTGCTAAATAACGGCATGACCGTTCCGTCCCGTCCGGCGCGTGCCGCGCCGCCGCCCGTTCCCGAGCCGCTCGCGCGCGCCCATGCTCGCTATTGGCGCTTCAACGTCGCGCTGATCCTGGTGCTGATGGCGATCGGTTTCTCGGTGTCGTTCGTCGTGCCGTTCTTCGCGCCCGCGCTCGCGGGCATCCGCTTCGCCGGTTTCAGCCTGCCGTTCTATGTCGGCGCGCAGGGCGCGATTCTCGTGTATCTGGTGCTGATCGTCGTCTACATCGGCCTGATGCAGCGCGCGGACCGCGCGCTGCGGCGTGCGTACGACGAGCATGCCGCGCACGCGGGCAATCCGCACCATGCCCGCTGATCCATGCTGACGCATCGACTGATTCGCGCGTACGCGCTCTACACGCTCGGCTTTCTGGGCTTCGTGCTGCTGCTGTGGCGGATCGAGCGCGCGGCCGGCTCCGGCGTCTGGATCGGCTACGTGTTCCTGTTCGTGCCGATCGCCGTGTATGCGGTGATCGGGCTGCTGTCGCGCACGTCCGATCTCGTCGAATACTACGTGGCCGGGCGGCGCGTGCCGTCGGCGTTCAACGGGATGGCGACCGCGGCCGACTGGCTGTCGGCGGCGTCGTTCATCGGTCTCGCCGGCTCGCTTTACGCAACCGGCTACGATGCGCTCGCCTACGTGATGGGGTGGACGGGCGGGTTCTGCCTCGTCGCGTTCCTGCTCGCGCCGTACGTGCGCAAGCTCGCGCGCTACACGATTCCCGATTTTCTCGGCACCCGTTTTTCGAGTACGGCCGTGCGCGCGCTTGCGGCCGGTGCGGCGATCCTGTGCTCGTTCGTTTATCTGGTCGCGCAGATCCAGGGGATCGGGCTGATCGCGACGCGCTTCATTGGCGTCGACTTCGCGATCGGCATCTTCTGCGGGCTCGCGGGCATTCTCGTGTGCTCGTTTCTCGGCGGCATGCGCGCGGTCACGTGGACGCAGGTCGCGCAGTACATCATCCTGATCAGCGCGATCCTGATCCCCGTGTCGCTGATCGCGATGAAGAACGGGCTCGGGCCGGTGCCGCAGTTCAATTACGGCAAGCTGATGGAGCGCGTGGCGGCGCGCGAGGCGCAGGTGCGCGACGCGGCCGAGGAGCAGCAGGTGCGCGATGCGTATCGGCGGCAGGCCGCGCTCGTCCAGGCGCAGCTCGATCGCTTGCCCGGATCGTATGCGGACGCTCGCCGGCAACTCGTCGACCAGCTTGCGGACCTGCGGCGCCACAACGGGCCGCTGCGCGAGATCAACCAGCGCGAGCGCGAGCTGGCCGACTTCCCGCGCGACCCGACGGGCGCGCGCGTGACCTGGACCCAGGCGCGCGACGACCTGCTGGCACGCGCCGAGCCGCCCGTGCCGATGCACGAGCCGTTTCCTGCCGCGAGCGATGACGAGCGCAAGCCGCGCGAGCGGAATTTCCTGGCGCTGCTGCTGTGCCTGTCGCTCGGCACCGCGAGCCTGCCGCACATCCTCACGCGCTACAACACGACGACGTCGGTGGCGTCCGCGCGGCGCTCGGTCGGCTGGACGCTGTTCTTCATCGCGCTGTTCTACCTGAGCGTGCCGGTGCTCGCGGTGATGATCAAGTACGAGATTCTCACCAGCCTCGTCGGGCGGCCGATCGCCGAGTTGCCCGCGTGGGTCACGCAGTGGCATCACTTCGAACCGGACCTGATCAGCGTCGTCGAGGTGATTCGCGACGGCATCGTCCACTGGTCGGAAATCCAGATGCAACCGGACATGGTCGTGCTGGCCGCGCCGGAGATCGCGGGGCTGCCGTATGTCGTGTCGGGGTTGATCGCGGCCGGTGCGCTGGCCGCGGCGCTGTCGACCGCGGATGGATTGCTGCTGACGATCGCGAATGCATTGTCGCACGACGTCTATTACTGCATGGTCGCGCCCGACGCATCGAGCCAGCGGCGCGTGACCGTCTCGAAGGTGCTGCTGCTCGGCGTCGCGCTGTTCGCGTCGTATGTCGCGTCGCTCAATACGGGGAAGATTCTGTTTCTCGTCGGTGCGGCGTTTTCGCTCGCGGCGTCCAGTTTCTTTCCGGTGCTCGTGCTGGGGGTGTTCTGGAAACGTACGACGACGCGCGGTGCGATCGCCGGGATGGTGACGGGGCTTGCGGTGTGCGTGTACTACATCGTGTCGACGTACCCCTATTTCACCCAGTTGACGGGATTTGCGGGGCGGACGTGGTTCGGGATCGAGCCGATCAGTTCAGGCGTGTTCGGGGTGCCGGCGGGGTTTGTGGTGGCGATCGCGGTCAGTCTGGTCGATCGGCAGCCGGATGAATATACAAGGGCGTTGGTGGATTATATTCGGCATCCGTGAGGGGAATCGCTCGGGGAGGCCAAGGGCGGGCGGTTTGGGGCGGGGAGGAGGACCACAAACGAAAATGCCCGCTTGCGCGGGCATTTGAATTCTGGCGGAGAGAGGGGGAGTCTGGCCAGAGAAAATAAAACCCATTAAAAACAATATCTTACGATTCGGCCGGGAAGGCCATTTGTACCTAGGCTGAGACGATATTGTGTACCGCCGAAGCAATGTCAGCAAGCATCGCCGACCCACTCTTGCCCAGTACGCTGTTGAATCTTGCTATCAAGCATCCGGGCCCATGTCTAGCCAATCTCAGGCATGACAATTTTCGCGTCGATGTTGGCATGTTCCTTCGGCAGGTACAGTAGCTTGCTACCGGCTACCGCAACCTACCAATCGATGTCTGTCTGACACGCCGAGCATCACTGCCCGGTCGTCCCGAAATTGTTACAATCTGTGAACTACCGGGGGCCTCCTTGCATCAGACTAGCAAACACCAAAATCGCGTGGTGCTATTCAAGGAAGGTCTACTTTGGTATTTGTCGTTGCGCGTCACACGCTTAGCAAGACTAGCTTTCACACTCAACCACCGTGCGAATATGACAGCGAGAGAATTGGCAGCAATAGGCGATACAGAATTCGAGAACCTCACGTTTGACTTGATGGTTGCCCATGGCATGGTAAACGTTACTTGGCGAACTCCGGGCGCTGATGGCGGGCGAGATATCGAAGGCAATATTATTCACAATGATTTTTCGCTGACCCAGACCACGCAAAAATGGTACGTCGAATGCAAGCGTTATGCAGGCTCCGTTGATTGGCCCACGATATACAAGAAATTGGCATTTGCTGAATCAAATTCAGCAGACGTATTATTATTGTGTACCACCGCAAAATTCACTCCCACCGCAATAACTGAAGCTGCAAAATGGAATAATCTAAGAAAGGGAGCTGCAATTAGACTGTGGCCGGGGCATCAAATCGAGATTATTCTTAGCAAATATCAAGACATCGCGTGGAAATACGGGCTTGAAAATACGCCAACCCCAATAACTGGCTCCACCTTTGACTTAACTCTTGCGCTCAGCAAGTGCGTGAGTAGCCACCATTCTGAGCTTTCTGTAAACGATGTAGAAATTTCTCCCATGCTGAAAGCTGCACAAGCGCTTTCTGCACTATTGCAGATGAAAATGGAGAGCATTCAAAGCACTGGGAGATTTCAAGCTATATTCTACGAGCCGAGTCAATATCATTATCCTGAAATCACCATATCTGATTCAATAAAGAGCGTCGACGGCCCATCAATGACCGCTTTTCTTGGTTATCTAACTGCTTTGCGGGTGGACTTAAAGTCGGTAGACGCTTCTCCGCAGTGTACGTGTTTGATTGTATGTGGCAATGAAATTACCCAGATTTTCACGCGTTACAAAAAAAGCTTCGATGCAATTGCTTTATGGGGTGATTTTGAATACACTATCGTAGATAAAACCATTAAGATAATGCAGAGGTAGTCGCGCCATGGACGATAAATCGACTGAATCGACACCCTCCGCAGAGGGAAAAGATGTCGGCTTGCTTTTTCTCGCAAATTTTGTACACCAAGTTGTCAACCCAATTAGTGGTGTAATTGGAAACCTGGATAATGTTGTCGACAATACATATCAAGGGGAAAAGGCAAAACAGGTCATCAATGCAAGCCGCGCTCAATTGGTGCAATGCGTATCTCTAATACGCAATTTGGCATATCTATCGGATTTTTTCTTCGAAACATCGGAAAAAGATGAATTGCGCGCTGCCCGAGAGTCGGCGACTTCCATTTTGCCCCAAATAATAATTGAGGCAATTCAATTTTTTCAAAGTTCGGCCGGAAGGAAGAATATCAAACTGGAGTTAAATAACCCTAGTGAACAATACAGAATATCTGCGCGCCCCGAGCTTTTGCGGCAAATATTTATTAATCTTTTTGATAATTGGATAAAATACGGACTCCCGAATCAAACCGTTGAAATCAATGTGTCCGCCAATTCAAAAAAAGATTTGTGCATCGAATTGGTCGGGAAAAGCATAGGCTTTAGCAACAACGACGCCGAGAATATATTCAAAATGGGCTTTCGAAGTCGGGAGGCGCATAATAAGGTGGCGCAAGGCTCTGGTATAGGTCTTTTTATTTGCCGAAAGATCACCGAAGAAATATTGGAGGGGGGAATTACTGCCAGCCACGCCACGAAAACCCAACGTACAACGTTCCGAATTGCTATACCAAAGAAATTATGGCAACTGTAAAGCTTCCCAAGACCTATTTGGCCGACACTTTTCTTATAGTTGATGATGAGCCCGAGCATATCGATTGGTTGTACAATTTCATTCTTGCAAAATCAATAAAAATCGATATTGCGCACAATGTCGAAGAGGCTATAAATTTGGCAGGTGAATCTCAATATCGGGCATATATTATTGACTTAAATATACCCATGGGAAATTGGGCTTCGAATCTTTTGGGGGTGAATGATGTCTACGAAAAGTATAAGGGATTTTATGTATTAAAATACATTCGAAGTCAGGGAAATTTGGGTAAAAATGTTAGTGCGTACTCATCACACTACAACCAGCAAATCATAGCCGAGACGAAACAGTTGTATTGCGGATACTCATCAAAAGATAAAGTTCAGGAATTTAAGAGGGAAATTCTAAATATCATTTCCACGCCAATCGGGCCGCACGAAATTCTGAAGTCGACAATGGGATAAGGCAGAGAACGACTCGAAGGTGGGTATTGCACGTCCTCGCCAATAAGCTCCGCCAACAGATGGGCCGAAAGGAAATTGACGACCATTGACTTAACGAAGCATTAACCGATTAGATGTCGTCCTCATCTTGCGATGGTGCTGGCGTTGGCGATGCTGGATTCTTCGGGGCAGCGGAATTGATTGGCCGCTTGGGCTTGTCGACGATAACAGTACCCTTACTCGAAAGCGCGCATTCCCACCCTGTCTGCTTTTGTAGGTCAGTAAGGGCAACGCTTAAGGCATTTAGCCATTTGTCGTCGCGCATATGATCGCGCCGCATCAATGGCCTTAGCGTTGTCTCGGGCAGGGGTATCGGTTGCCGGTGTGTTTCGTAAAACGCGTGGAGCGACTGCGCAAGCTGGTTGTCCCGCAGTGCGTTCCGTTGGGACCGGTTGACAAGCGATTTGCCCGCTCGCATAAGCAGTGCGACGTGTCCGCTAAGCGTGACCGTGTACCGCATGCGGTTCCTGTCCAGGCACCTTGTGAAGTCGAGAACCAGGGTAGTCTGCTGGCAAACGCCATCGTCGTCCTTGAGGTCGTCGGCGTGAAACTCAAAGACGGCGGTTCGCATACGCTCAAGGCTCTGGACGAGCGCGGTACGTTGCGCGCCACCGGTTTTCCACCCCAACTGACGCAGGAACGCTTTTTCCAGGAATTGCACGGACGTAGTGGGTTGGTCCAGCAAGCTCGCGTCATAGACAAGTCGGATACATCCGGCGATTACGTCCAGGTCGTTGCCGTCGAGCTGCGCACCGGACAGTTGATAGACCGGGACGCCGCCGTAACGAGCTATCTCCGTCCTCTGCGTGTATGTAGGCCGTTCGCGGCCACGGTATCGCATCGAGGAAAATACTGCGGTTCGAACGAAGGCAACGGGAAGCGGATAATTGGTTCCGTGCCCATAGGGCAGACTCAAAGCAGGCCACGTCATCTATTACGGCTCGAATGTTATAGGGGGTCCAGAGTATAGCTAAATCGTGGCGTATGGGGACACGAAATCGTGATGGATGAGGACGCAGCTTGTGATGTTTCGGGACGGTAAATTCCACAAAGTGGCTGCAAAGGAAGGCGTTTTCCCCGCAATAATAATTCTTAAACAGATGGGATTTAATGAGCCATATCTGGGCAAGGCGCTACGAACCCGCCCACGGGGCGGGTGGGCAGCCAGGGCGGGCAGGTACGGAGGCGATTCTCGCTCGAGGAGCCGACTGCCCTTGTCGGGTGTGGCGTTTGGGGACCGCTGCGAAAGTAGGCACGGTGCCGGTCGTCAGGACCTCTCCCGCCCGGCCGGCATCCCTGGTTGCTGCCTTTGACGCATAAGGCCCAAATCGATAGCGGCCTGTGTTGCGTGCTCGATGAGCGCATTGGCAATTCGCTTCGTTACGCCCGTCATCCCAGACAGCCTCTTGCTGGTCGCCTCCAGTTTGGCCTCCATAGTGGTTTGCTGACCGTACCACCGGCGAATGTCCTGATGCTTGGCCTTGCTCTTCTCTATGCCACGTTCAAGACCGTGTGCTTGGCCAACCTGTCGTGCGAAGTCCGTCTGCATTTCCGACAGGGCTTTCGAACCGCCCAGGTACGCTCGGCAATTGAGCCGGCCGCGACCGTCGATGGGCACCACATAGGCATACATGTGCGGAGTGCTTTCATCGCGATGCACGCCCGCATAGAACACGTTCTCAACGCCGTGTTTCGCCCGAATCCAGTCCAGCGCATCGGCGAAATACGCATCCTGTTGTACGCGGTTTTTCGAGTGCATCGCATCTGGACTCCCGGTGACCAGGTATTCGACTGCGAGAACCGCATTGGAGCGCAGTTTGCCGACGGTCGCGAGACGGGAGTTGAACGCTTCCAGCGCGGCGGCCGCGGACGATGCGCCAAAGTGACTGTTCTCGGCCGTCCTGGCTGCGTCGGCGTTCGGCGTGTCGGCGTCGCGGTGAGCGTGCGCAAGTGATCGCCGAACGCTCACCACGGTCTTGAGTTTGGTCACTCGGAGAATTGCATAAGCCATCGGCTGAGGAAACGAGTTGAACACCATCGTGTATAGCCGATTTTGGCGGATGTTCTGCGATGTGGACTCACTACACAATTTCGATGAAATTGTCGTTCGCCGCCGCTATCGCGGCGGTTGGGGTCGGACAAGCAGGCGTCACTTCGTCGGCATGGTCATGGCAATAAGGAAATTGCCCAGCAAGGCAACGGCAAGCAGAGGCAAACTGACAGCTTGAACTGACTGAAACAGCAGGCTCCCGAGACCGATTTCGAGTATGGCCATCAGAACTGATGCTGTCAGACTCAGGCCCGTGCGTCGGATAGTTTGATATGTGCGTGGGGACATTGGTGCGAGCTCCGTAAAGTGACTGATGTGTCATGTAGGTATAGCTCGCTGGTAGTTCATGGCTGACGTGCGGGCATGTTGACCCGGCCTCGTTTTCACGTACAGCAACTCATGCAGCGTGGGAGCTGGGGCTTCGTGACGATTCGTCACATTGGCACTTTCATGCACCGTGACGCGGCCTATACTGTGCATGCGAGACAAATACGACCACGTCACCCTCGACCTGTTTCCGAACCCTGAAACAGCCACCCAACTGCCATGTGCCGCGCAAACTAGGTCAAAGGCTGACCGAGTGAAGAAAGAAGGTGCACTCAGTGACGCTGAACGCGCCAAACGCTACCGCACCCGGAAAAAGGCCCGCTTGGCCGAACTGCGAGACGAGACCGTTCCCGTCAGTTCATCTGTGATTGACCTGTCCGCGCTCCCGGCCTGGAAGCGCAAGTAACCGCATCCTTCGGGATGCCAGCGTTACTCGTTACTCCTTTGCTCGCCGCACGGCATCCGCCGGGTGACGTTTTCAACATCACCCGGCGGAGCCGGGAGCATATTCATCTGGCGGGGCGTCAAGGGCCGGGGCATCGCCCCTGCCGCGCTCACACCGTCCGCCACGCTAGCGTGGCGGATCGGTGAGCGCGGCCCCTTGACTCCGGAGGCGCACACTGGGGTCAGCAGGCGCTTGAACCGGCACAGGCAGCTCTACACCATAATCGAGCTTTGCTAGGCGTTCAGCCATGTCCGGCAGCGTCATTAGTACCGTTTCGTCCTCGTACCCGTCTGCCACCCGGTTATCCGACGATTCCGCATGTCCGCTGATGCAGCGCAGATTGACACCGCGCTTGCGGCCATACGTCAGCAACGTGTGCCGGAACGCATGAGAACCACGAACCGCGTTGCCCAGCTCGTTCGCGATGCCGTGCAGACCGATAGAGCGTAGGTAGTTCGCCACCGACTTGCCCGGCGCAGCGCCCGCATTGCCTGCTGTAGGTGCCCATTGCGGAAAGAGCCGTCGCGTTCCACTCGCCCTCAACTGTTCCAGGTAGCCCGGGAGGCCGACGCGGATTAGTTCAGGATGCATGGGAATAGTGCGCGGCCGCCCTGTCTTTATCGACTTGACCACATCGGGGTCAGGCATCGGCCCCGGGTCAGCGGTTAGGCGCAGCCACCAGATGCCGTTCGTGCAACCGAAGTCACTCTGGGGATTGATTTGGCAGATTTCGCGAACGCGCGCGCCGGTATACAGCTCGACGGCGAGCAGCCAGAACTTATGCGTCTTGGCCGGGTTCTTAAGGAACTTCTCCATTCGCCCGTTGAAGAAAATCGCGCGAATCTCGTCTGGGCGTAGGGCGCGCTGCTTGCGTTCCGTCTTTGTTCGTGAACCCAGATATGGAACATCGGTCGTAAGCGTGGTCGGGAAACCAATGTCCTGCCAGTCCGCCACGGCGCGCTGGATGAACGTGCGCAGGGATGCCAGGTACGAGCCATCGTAGGTCGCCTTGGACAGGCACTTGTCCCATGACTCGTTCGCTATCGCCTGGATGCTCAGATGCCTTTGCCGCCGAATATCAGGCCATCGTGGAGGCAGTCGTTGGACGGTGAGCAGAAACTCCTTGACGTGAGTCTGGCGCAGCGCGGTTATGGGCATGTCGCCCACAACCTCGACGAAGGCAGGGAGAATAAAGCCATGCTTTTCGTTCATCGGGCCCTGCAATGCCGGCAGGTTCGCGAGGAACTCCTTAACAGCGGCCGACAACATCATCGTCCCGGTTACGCGAGTGAATGCTCCGTTCCCAGAAGGCGGAATATTCTTGAGTGGCACGGCAGGGAGTTCGACTGGCGGATCGTCCCCGTTGTAGCGGGCCTCGACTATTCCAATGCCCTTTAGCTGCGCGCGCACGAACGCGAGCATGAGCTTTCCCTCGTGCAACGAACCGACCAGGTCGTCAGCGAGCCTGTAGCCGTTAAGGTGAAGCGTTTGGTGTGTGATGTGCCGGAAGGCACTACAGTCGCCCGACGATAAGGCGTGCCGCAAAAGCCCCGTGGCCCCTTGGTTCGCTTCCCGCACTTCGGCCATGTCCATGCCCGGCTCCTGACCGGAGGCGACAGTCTCGCGCCGCTGCGTGTCAGCTACCTCAGTGGTCGCAAGGACGGTGGAGTAGAACCGCTGGGCAAGCTCCGGCGTGACGTCGTGGATGACTTCCAGTTCGTCCCAGACTAGGAATCGATTTCCTCGAAGGTTCGCCAACCCTTGGCGTGCAGCCTCAATCCGCAGGGTAGTCTCGTACGCAAGCCGGTCGCGCTCGCGACATGCTGCCTTGTAGTCGCCGCCCAGTTGCTTCTTGAACTCGCGCTTTCCGATAGAGCGCCGCACGTCTTCAGGGACGCCACGGCGGAAGAGATACCCCGTTCCAGAAGGGGTTTTGAACATGAATTGAGGCATGCGGTCACCTTCGGCCGCGCCCCCGTTCTTCATCTCGGTTTGTACCTGCTTTTGTACCCGGTTTTGTACCATACAAAAAATAAACCCCTTGTAGAGCCAGCAAATTCTGGCAAATCAAGGGGTTTCAGGCAACCTGGCGGAGAGAGGGGGATTCGAACCCCCGATAGGCGATTAACCTATACACGCTTTCCAGGCGTGCGACTTAAACCACTCATCCATCTCTCCGGAAGACCGAGAGTATAGCAAACTCCCGCGGCCTCCCGCCACCCCCTTCGACGAGCGGCTGTAAGCTGCCGGAAATCCGGTTTCCGTTGCCGGCGCGTCCGTGCCGTCGATGCAGCGCGCGAACTGACGCACTCGTGTATCGAGCCGCATCTCCGGTCACGCCAGCACCCGGCCCCAAGTCTGCTATCTTCCCCGGCATCTCATCGCTTCCCCGCCTCTCCATGACTGACCGCATCGTCGCCGCGTTCGATTTCGACGGCACCATCACGACCACCGACAGCTTCCGCCATTTCGTCCGCTACGCGGTCGGCACGCCGCGCTTCGCGTGGGCCGGGCTGCGTGCGCTGCCGTGGATCGTCGCGATGAAAGCCGGGCTGCTGTCGCGCGGCGATGCGAAGGCGAAGTTCGCGTGGTTTGCATTCGGCCCGATTGGCGACGACGCGCTCGATGCGCTCGCGCGCCGGTTCGTCGACGGCTATCTGCCGAACCTCGTGCGTGCGGACATGCTGGAACGGGTGCGCGAGCATCGCGCGCGCGGGCACGAAGTCGTGCTGGTCAGCGCGTCGCCGTCGCTGTATCTGGAGAAGTGGGCGAAGACGGCGGGCATCGACACGGTGCTCGCGACGCGCCTCGCGTTCGAGCGCGGCAGGTTCACCGGGCGGCTGAACGGCGAGAACTGCTGGGGCCCGCAGAAGGTCGTGCGCTTGCGCGGCTGGTGGGGAAATCGGGCGCCGGCGAAACTGTTCGCCTACGGCGACAGCCGCGGCGACAAGGAAATGGCCGAACTCGCGAACTGGGCATGGATCCGCGGGCGCGGACCGATGCCGCCGATCGGCGACTGATGAACTGACGGGCCCGGCGCGCCCCGCGTCGCCGTTACGCGTCGGCCCGCTGCACGCTGCGCATCCCGCGATCCGGACGATACGCGCCCCAGCGATTCGCCCGCCTGAACGTGCCGACGTCGTTGAACCGCACGCCGACTTCTCGCAGCGCCGCATGCGCGGTGCGCGCGGTCAACTGCCGGATGTAGAACGGATCGCGCACCACGAAGTGATGGATCGCGTGCGTGCTGCCGAAGTTGAAGCAGAACAGCTGGAACGGCAGCATCCACCACGGGTTGAGCACCTGAGTCTGCTGGATCACGTTGCGCGAATCGATGTCGCCGAAGTAATGCATGTTCGAGCTGACGAAGTTGATGCAGAAGCTGCGCACGAAGTTCGGCCCGAGCCACACGACCGCAAGGAAATCGACGACGTGCATCACGCGCTCGACGACGGCCGGCACGGTTGTCGCATGGCCGAACGCATGCAGCGCGAACAGCCCGACGTGATAGACGATGAACGCGTGCCACAGCGCGTAGTACGCGTGACCGATCGGCATGTAGGACGACACCTGCTCGACGCGCAATTGCACACGTTCGGACGCATCCTGCACCGGCTGCGCGGCGACGTACTGCTTGACCTTGCGGCGCATCGCATCCGGCCGCAACACGACGGCGAGCATCCCGTCCGCGATCATCAGCAGCCGCTTCACGCCCCAGCGTTCACCGTTGGTGATGCCGAATTCCTCGAGATCCGATTCGCCGCCCGATACCTTGTGGTGATGCAGGTGCATGCGCCGGCGCGTCCACGGGTTGATCGTGCCCGGCCGCGTGAGCCAACAGAGCGCCATCATCAGGTGATAGGCCCACGGCGTCTTCTTGAAGTACATCAGGTGGATCAGGTCGTGCTCGAGTTCGTGGATCAGCGACGTGACGAACGCGGCGAGCGGCAACGCGACGAACCACGCGATTGCGCCGCGCGCATACAGCCACGCGATCGCGAGCATCGCGCCGACCGACACGGCCATCACGGTCGCGCCGACGAGGTTCTGGTTGTCGAGCAGCGGAAAGCGCGCGCGCATCGCGTCGCTTGCGGCGTTCACCTCGCGGCGGACATACGCGACCTTGTCGGCGTCGTGTCGAAAGACGGTTCGTGCGGGTTGGCTCATCGACCGGAATCCGTGCGGAAAGAGTAGGGCGCAATGCCGATGTGACAAGCATAGGCGCACCCCGTCGCGCACACGAGGGCCGCCGGTGCCAATGATGGTGTCATTTCGGGCCACAGTCGCCGGCGCGACGGCGCCCGATGCGGCCCCGCGCGGCTAGAGTGCCGCCGTGGTGTCATTGCGGGCCAGCGACGCTACAATCCGCCGAAACCGCACCGGAGTCCGCCGCATGGCCCTGTCCGCCCCGGATGCCGCGCGCCAGTTGAACAAGGCGACGGTATCGTCCGCGTATGCGCTGTTCATGCTGATGCTCGCCGAGGAGCGCGGCATCGAGGGCGAGCGCATTCTCGCCGGCTCGGGCGTCGAGCGCGACCGGCTCGCACAGCCCGACGCGCGCATCACGCCGCTGCAGCAGGCGGCGATCGTGTTCAACCTGCTCGATGCGACGAACGATCCGTCGATCGCGATCGAGATCGGCCTGCGCAGCAGCCTGACGAAATCCGGGCTGATCGGCTTCGGGCTGATGAGTTGCGCGACGCTCGGAGAAGCGATCGCGCTCGGCATCCGCTACCTGCCGACGCGCGTGCCGTTCTTTTCGGTGCGGCTCACGCAGCTCGACGGGATCGTCGACATCGACGTGCTCGAGGCATTTCCGCTCGGCCGGCTGCGCCAGTTCGCGGTGGAAAACTTCCTGGTCGAGACTGCGATCCTGTTCAACTCGTTGCTCGATCCGGCGCCGGGGCGCACGCTGCAGTCGCGTGCGGAGCTGCATTTCGAATGGCCCGAGCCACCGTGGTTCGAGCGCTATCGCGCCCGCCTGCCGCGCTGTCATTTCGACGCGAGCGCGAACCGCATCCGCTGCGACGCCGCGCTGCTCGACGAGCCGATCGGCACCGCGAACGCGCAGACCGCGCAGATGATCGTCCAGCAATGCGAGGCCGAGCTCGCGCGGCTCGGCTATGCAGAAAGCATCGTCGAGCGCGTGCGCAACCTGCTGATCTGCGGTGACGCGGGCTATCCGTCGGTGGACGACGTCGCGCGCGAACTACACGTATCGGCGCGGACGTTGAAACGCAAGCTCGCGGAATTCGGCGCGACGTATTCGGCGCTGCTCGACGAAATCCGGCTGCGCGATGCGCTCCGGTTGCTGGAGGGCACGCGCCTGCCGGTCGACGAGATCGCGGCGCGGGTCGGCTATACCGATCGCGCGAATTTCACGCGCGCGTTCAAGCGCTGGACCGGCGTCGCGCCGAGCGAGCGGCGCTGACGGCGCGCCGGGCGGCGCGAGCCTGTGCCGGCCGTGCGCACGGCGTTGATCCATCGGTCATTCTGCCCGTCAGACGATCGCAACCCAGTTCGCGCCGCGCCCACCCAGTACGCGCGCGTGCAACGCCAGCGTGCCGTCGTCCGGCGCGATCGCGTAGACCGACACGTATTCCGACTGTTCGCCGCACGCGACGAGCCAGCGTCCCGACGGATCGATCGCGAAGCCGCGTGGCTGCGTTTCGGTGATCGTCGCGTGCGCGGGTTCGAAGTTGCCGTCCGCGGCGTGGCGATAGCAGAGCAACTGGCTCGACA
>NZ_VWWG01000069.1:0-34668 GCF_011753085.1 Burkholderia sp. Tr-862 | reverse complement strand
CCCGCGCGCCCGCCCGGATTCGGTGCGTGCACAACGGCGTCGGGTGCGGCGCGCGGGGTCGGACTTCGATATACTCGAAGCGACATCACCGCCCCGCGCGCCACCCGCGCGCCCGCTTCCGTGAAACCACGAGCCGGCCTGATCCTCGAACTCTTCGTCAACCTGGTGCTGCCCTGGGTCGCCTACCGGGTCGCGCATCCGTATTTCGGCGAAACCGGCGCGCTGTACGCGTCCGCGATTCCGCCCATCGTCTGGTCCATCGTCGAATTCATCCGCTCGCGCCGCGTCGATGCGGTGGCCGCCGTCGTGCTGCTCGGCATCGCGCTGTCGATCGCCGGCATGGCGCTCGGCGGCAGCGCGCGCACGCTGCTGATGCGCGAATCGCTCGCGTCCGGCACGATCGGCGTGGTGTTCCTGCTGTCGCTGTTCCGCGATCGCCCGCTGATCTTCTACCTCACCCGCGCGACGATCGCCCGCGAGATGGCCGGTGGCGCCGCGCGTTTCGAGACGGTGTGGGCCGAGCAGCCGGGGCTGCGCCAGATGCTCCGGCTGATGACCTTCGTGTGGGGCGCGTGCATGACACTGGAGATGCTGCTGCGGCTGTGGATGGTCGTCACCTGGCCCGTCGAGCGCGTGCTCGTCGTGTCGCCGATCATGGGTTACACGGTGTTCGGCACGCTGCTGCTGTGGACCTTCTGGTACCGGCGGCGGATGCGCGAGCGCAACAGCGTCGACATCCCGACCCGCGACGGCGTCACCGAGATCGCCGGCCGCTGACCGCCCGCCCCGCCCACCCGGCGCGGCCGGCCCGGCGGCACGTCACGGTCGTTGGGGTATGATGCGCGGCGTCTCGTTCGACCCATGCATCGCCCCATGTCCCTTTGGCTTCTCCCGTGTGCCACGATCTGCCTCGCGCTGTTCGCTGCCGCCGCGTTCGCGTGGCAGCGCCCGCTGCACGGCCCGAGCATCGCTGTCGCGGCGCTCGGTTATGCCGGCGCGCTGGCGTTCGGCAAACTCTCTCCGATCGTGCTCGCGCCGCTCGCGCTGCTCGTGGCCGCCGCCTGGGGCGTCGCGCCGGGCCGCCCGCTCGCGGTGCGGATCGCCGCGCACGTCGTGTTTGCCTCGCTCGCGATCGCGCTGAGCCTGCACCTGATTCCCGGCTTCCACAATCCGCGCGTGATCGAGCCGACGCGCTTCACGCCGGACGCCGTGCCGTTCACGATGTACCTGAATTTCGACAAGCCGCTGGTCGGCCTGTGGCTGCTGTGGGTGCTGCCGTGGGTCATGCCCGACGTCCCGCCGGCGCGCGCGCTGCGCACCGGTGCCGTGGCGTGCATCGCAACGGCCGCGGTCTGCCTGGTCGGCGCGCTCGCGTTCGGGATGGTCGGCTGGGCGCCGAAATGGCCGGCGTCCGGCTGGATGTGGCTCGTCAACAACGTGCTGCTCGTCACGCTCGCCGAGGAAGCGCTGTTCCGCGGCTACGTGCAAGGCGGGCTCACGCGCGTGCTCGGCCGCTTCGGCTGGGGGCCGTGGGTCGCGCTCGCGATCGGCGCGCTGCTGTTCGGCGCCGCGCACGCGGCCGGCGGCTGGCACTGGGTCGTGCTCGGCACCGTGGCCGGCATCGGTTACGGCCTGGCATGGCGGCGCGGCGGGCTGCTTGCATCCGCGCTCGCGCACGCGGGGCTGAACGTGATCCACTTCGGATTGTTCACTTACCCGATGCTCGCCGCCGCGCGCTGAGCGCCGCGTAGAGCGGCGGCGCCCGCCGGTTTCGGCCGGTTGAACTCAGTTGAAACCGGCCACCGCGTGCGGCACGTATGGGCCTTCGAGCGCCGCAATTTCGTCGTCCGTCAGCTTCAGTTCCAATGCGCCGAGCGCATCGTCCAGATGATGCGGCTTCGAGATGCCGACGATCGGCGCGGTGATGCCGCGCTTGTGCGCGACCCACGCGAGCGCGACCTGTGCACGCGGCACGTTGCGCGCGGCGGCAATCGCCGCGACGGCCTCGACGATCGCGCGGTCGGCATCGGCCGTCGCGTCATAGAGCCGCTGGCCGACGTCGTCGCTCTGCTGCCGGCCGGACGACTCGTCCCAGTTGCGCGTCAGCCGGCCGCGCGCGAGCGGGCTCCACGGAATCACCGCAATGCCCTCGGCCTCGCACAGCGGCAGCATCTCGCGCTCCTCCTCGCGATACAACAGGTTCACGTGGTTCTGCATGCTGACGAAGCGGGTCCAGCCGTTCTGCGTCGACGTGTGCAGCGCCTTCGCGAACTGCCACGCGAACATCGACGACGCGCCGATGTAGCGCGCCTTGCCGGCCTTCACGACGTCGTGCAGCGCCTCGAGCGTCTCCTCGATCGGCGTGCCGTAATCCCAGCGGTGGATCTGGTACAGGTCGACGTAGTCGGTGCCGAGCCGCTTCAGGCTCTGGTCGATGTCGGTCATGATCGCCTTGCGCGACAGCCCCGCGCCGTTCGGCCCCGGCCGCATCCGGTAGAACACCTTGGTCGCGATCACGACGTCGTCGCGCTTCGCGAAGTCGCGCAGCGCGCGGCCGACGATCTCTTCCGACGTGCCGTCCGAATACATATTCGCGGTATCGAAGAAATTGATGCCGGCCTCGATCGCGCGCTGGAGGATCGGGCGGCTTTCCGCTTCCGGCAGTGTCCACGGATGCGTGCCGCGCGACGGCTCGCCGAACGTCATGCAGCCCAGCACCAGCTTCGACACGTCCATCCCGGTCGACCCGAATTTCACGTATTCCATCGCTCGCCTCGTCATTGAAGTGGGGTTGCGGCCGGATGCGCGCCACGCGTCGGTGCACCGGGCACGGACGCCGGGGCGTGCATCCGCCGGACGTCGCATGGTATCCCGCGGCGCGCAAACGTGTCGCGGCGCGCTCGCGCGCCGCCGGGCAAGGTCGGGTCGGGTTGAACAGACGAACGCGACCCGCGGCCCGCACGCATCGCGCGGGGCCGGGCTCGGTCACACGTCGACGGTGGAACGAATTACTTGATCTGGTCGGCGAGCGGCCGCAGGAACTCGGAGAACCCGGTCAGCATGATCTGCACGCCGATGCACAGCAGCAGGAACGCGGACACGCGTTTCGCGACCTTGGTGCCTTCGATGCCGAGATAGCGCGACAGCAGCGCGGCGCGGCTGTAGGTCAGCCAGATCACGACCGCGACAAGCGCGGAGACCGAGATCGACACGATGCTCGACAGCATGAATTCCGACAGCTTGTGCGTGCGGTTCGCGTTCAGCGCGATCGCGGTGGCGATCGAACCGGGGCCAACCGTCAGCGGCACGGTCAGCGGGAAGAATGCGCGGGTCATGATCGCGTTCGCGTCGATCGGCTTGACCGGCGTGTCGCCACCGCCCGGGCCGTCCGGCTCGTTCAGCATCTGCCAGCCCGCGACGGCGACCGCGAAGCCGCCGCCGATCCGCAGCGCTTCCATCGAGATGCCGAAGAAATGCAGCACCGGCGTGCCGGCGAAGAACGCGACCAGCAACACGATGAAGGCGTTGAACGCCACCTTCTTCGCGAGCAGGTTCCGTTCGTGCTCGGTCAGCGCCTCGGTGCGTTCGAGAAACAGGAACGCAATGCCGATCGGATTGATGATGCCGATCAGGCCGGTGAAACCGAACAGGATCTCGGAGATAAGGCGGTCGACGATCATCGGGGCGAGGAAACGATCAGGGCTGGGGCCGGCGGCGCGCCGGAGGTCACGCATTGTAGAGCAAGCGCCCGCGCCCGAGACGCAAATCGCGAACCGGGCCCGGCGGCCCGCGCCACAGCCTCAATCGGTACCCGGCTCCCACGCCGGCGGCCGCTTCGCGAAGAACGCGGCGAAGCCCTCCTTCGCTTCCGGCGTGGCCCGCACGCGCGAGATCGTCTGCGCGGTGAACGCCGCGCGTTCGTCCGACGGCGGGTACTCGCCGATCTCGTCGAAAAAGCGCTTGATCTCCATCAGCGCGTTGGGCCCGTTGCGGCTCAGCTCCGCGAGCGTCTTGTCGAGTGCTGCGTCGAGCGCGTCGAGCGGCACGGCCTGGTGGATCAGCCCGATCGCGACGGCTTCGCCGGCCGCGAGCTGCGTCGCGGTCAGCGCGAGCCGGCGCGCCTGGCGCTGGCCGACCGCTTCGACCAGATACGGGCCGATCACCGACGGCAGGATTCCGAACCGTGCCTCACTGACCGAAAAGCGCGCATGATCGCTCGCGATCACGATGTCGCAGGCCGCGCACAGGCCGACGCCGCCGCCGAACGCGTGGCCCTGCACGCGGGCGACCGTCGGCTTCGGGCACTGCCGGATCGCGCGCATCATCGCGGCGAACCGCTCGGCGTCGCGCAGGTTCGCGGCCGCGTCGTTCGCGCTCGCGCGCTGCATCCACTGCAGGTCGGCGCCGGCGCAAAACGCGCGGCCGTCCGAGCGCAGCACGATCGCGCGCACGTCGTCGCGCCGGCCGAGCGTCGTGAACGCGTCGGTCAGCTCAGCGATCATCGTCTCGTCGAACGCGTTGAGCACGTCGCCGCGCTGCAGCGCGACGGTCGCGATGCCGCGCGCATCGACGGCAACGGCCAGGGTCTTCAATCCATCCATCGAACAGGTTTCCTCGGGGTAGAACAGGGAACGGCCAAAGTCAGGCGGCCTGCCGGCGGTCGATCACGCGCCGGGCCTTGCCGGTCGCGGTCGCGGGAATGCCGCCCGCGGCGAGCACCGTCACGCCGGCCGACACGCCGATCATCGTCTTGATCCGGTGCTGCAGCTCGCGCGCGATCGCCGCGCGCTCGCCGTCGGCCACGCATGCGACGGCCTCGGAGCGCAGCTCGACCGCGAGGTCGAGCCGGTCCATATGGCCGTCGCGCGAGATCGTGACCTGGAACTGACCCGACAGCTTCGGCTGCGCGACCACGATTTCCTCGATCTGGCTCGGGAACACATTCACGCCGCGCACGATCAGCATGTCGTCGGAGCGGCCCGTGATCTTCGCGAGCCGGCGCATCGCACGCGCGGTCGGCGGCAGCAGTGCGGTGAGGTCGCGCGTGCGGTAGCGGATCACCGGCATCGCTTCCTTCGTCAGCGACGTGAACACGAGCTCGCCCTCGCTGCCGTCCGGCAGCACTTCACCGGTCACGGGATCGATGATTTCCGGATAGAAGTGGTCTTCCCAAATCACCGGGCCGTCCTTCGTCTCGACGCATTCGCACGCGACGCCGGGGCCCATCACTTCCGACAGCCCGTAGATGTCGAGCGCGTCGATGCCCACGCGCGTCTCCACTTCCTCGCGCAGCGCCTGCGTCCACGGCTCCGCGCCGAAGATGCCGATCTTCAGCGACGACGCGGCCGGGTCCATCCCCTGCCGCACCATCTCGTCGATCAGGTTCAGCATGTACGACGGCGTGACGAGGATGATCTTCGGCTCGAAATCGCGGATCAGCTGCACCTGCTTCTCGGTCTGCCCGCCCGACATCGGCACGACCATGCAGCCGAGCCGCTCCGCGCCGTAATGAATCCCGAGGCCGCCCGTGAAGAGCCCGTAGCCGAACGCGTTGTGCAGCGTGTCGCCCGGGCGGCCGCCGGCCGCGCGGATCGAGCGCGCGGTCACGTTCGCCCAGGTGTCGATGTCGCGCGCCGTGTAGCCGACCACCGTCGGCTTGCCGGTCGTGCCGCTCGACGCATGCACGCGCACGACCTGCTCGCGCGGCACCGCGAACAGCCCGAACGGATAGTTGTCGCGCAGGTCGTTCTTGGTCGAGAACGGGAATTTCGCGAGATCGGCGAGCGTCTTCAGGTCGTCGGGGTGCACGCCCGCCGCGTCGAACGTCCGACGATAGTGCGGGACGTTGTCGTACGCGTGGCGCAGCGACCACTTGAGGCGCTCGAGCTGCAGCGCCTGCAATTCGTCGCGGCTGGCGGTCTCGATCGGCTCGAGGGCGGCGGCGGGATGCGTCGGGTGAGTCATCGGGGTGCTCCTCCAGTGGAGTGATGTCGTTATCGTGATCGGGGTGAGGAGGCCGCCGGCTAGCGGAACGTGCGGCCGGCCGCGTGCAAGGCGGCGAGGCGCGGCGACACGCGATAGCGGTCCTCGCCGTAGCTCGCCGCGAGGTTCGACAGCACGCGATGCACGCGGCCGATGCCGATCGCATCGGCCCATGCGAGCGGGCCGCACGGGTAGTTCACGCCCTTCTCCATCGCGAGATCGAGATCGGCGGGCGAGCACACGCCCTGGTTGACCGTGTCGGCCGCCTCGTTCGCGAGCATCGCGACGGTGCGCATCGCAACCATGCCCGGCACGTCGGCGACGCCGACGACGCGGAAACCGGCTTGCTGGAACAGGCCGACCGCATCGGCGTAGGCGGCGTCGCCGCACTGGAGCGCGCGCGTCAGCGCGACCAGCCCGGCCTGCGCGTAATCGCGCGCGAGATCGACGAGCACGAGATCGGCCACGCCGGTTTGCGCGGCGCGCGCCGTCGCGGTACGGCCGTCGGTCAGCGCGATCGACGCGCGGCCGGCCACGGCGAGCAGTTCGTCGGCATGCGCGCCGTTGCGCCGCGCACCCGCGATGCGTTCGGCGAAGCGTGCATGCAGCGCGGCGGCCGGGCCGTCCTGCGCGAACAGCGCGACGTCGGCCGGCGCGTCGCGCGGCGCTTCGAGCTCCGGCGCGGGCGGCGTCGCGCCGTCCGCATACGAATAGAAGCCGCGCCCCGACTTGCGCCCGAGGAAGCCCGCGTTCACGAGTTCCTGCTGGATCAGCGACGGCGTGTAGCGCGGATCGTTGAAGTACGCGCGGAACACCGACTCGGTCACCGCGAAGTTCACGTCGTGGCCGATCAGGTCCATCAGCTCGAACGGTCCCATGCGGAAGCCGCCGGCTTCGCGCATCACCGCGTCGATCGAGGCCGGCGTGCCGCCCTGCTCGTTCAGCACGCGCAGCGCCTCCGCGTAATACGGCCGTGCGACGCGGTTCACGATGAAGCCCGGTGTCGACTTCGCCATCACGGGCTGCTTGCCCCACGCGGCGGCGGTCGCATACAGCGCCTGCGCGACTTCCGGCGCGGTCGCGAGCCCGCTGACCACCTCGACGAGCGCCATCAGCGGCGCCGGATTGAAGAAATGCAGGCCGGCCACGCGCTGCGGCGCGCGCAGCCCGGCCGCGATCGACGTGATCGAGATCGACGACGTGTTGGTCGCCAGCACGCAGGTATCGTCGACATGGCGCTCCAGCGTTGCGAAGATCTCGCGCTTCACGTCGAGACGTTCGGCCGCCGCCTCGACGATCAGCGCGGCGCCAGCGAACTCGGCCAGCGCGCGCACCGCGCGAATCCGGTTGCCGGCCGCGTCGGCCTGCGCCGGCTCCATGCGCCCCTTCTCCGCGAGCCGCGCGAACTGCGCGCGGAGGCCGGCGAGCGCCTTGTCGCACGCCGCCTCGTTCAGGTCGTACAGCAGCACGGTATGACCGGCCGCCGCGGCGACCTGCGCGATGCCCGCGCCCATCGCGCCCGCCCCGATCACGCCGACGACCGCCGACGGCGCCAGCGCGCCCGAATTCACCGAATGTGCAGAAGAACCAGCCATCGCTTGCGATCCGTCAATGAAGTGGAAGTGCGAGCGATTATAAACCGACCGGTCGGTAGATTTATGTCAGGGCGAGCCCGAATTTGTCATGCAAGAGAGCGTTACGGAAACTGCAAAGACAAAAAAACGAACGATTGGGGCACTTTTTGCAAACAGAAAGGTCAATGAAAGCGTTCGAATATGAGATAGCGACCCCCGAACGCCTGATAAAATTCGACAAATCGCCGGATTCCAGGGGAAACCGCGTGTCACACCGCCGCCCATCGCCCGCCGCCCTTTCGAGGCCGGTTCCGAACTGCAGGGCCGCCTGCCGGCACGTCCACGCGCCCCGCCATCGGCACCCGGTCGCATCGAACCGTTTTCATCCAGCGACGGGCTTCGGTCCGCCCGCGCCCCTCGCCGCCTCATGGCGGCGAACCGGAGGCAGCACCGTTCCACGCTGCCGCCCATCAGCATCATCGTCCTCGTTCGGCGGATTATCCGGCCGGGCTTCGTCAATCCGTGACGGCGCGTCGCGCGCCGTCACTCGCATAGGAAAACCGTCCATGCCGATCTCGTCCAACCAGCTCCCGCGCTGGACCCTCTGGGCCCCGCTTGCCGCGTGGCTGGTACTCGCGCTGTCGCGCGTCGTGCCGGCCGAAGGCCTCGTCATCGCAGTGTTGGCCGCCGCGCTCGCCGGCGCCGTGTTCGCCGCCGTCCACCATGCCGAAGTCGTCGCGCACCGCGTCGGCGAGCCGTTCGGCACGCTCGTGCTCGCGGTCGCCGTGACCGTCATCGAAGTCGCGCTGATCGTGTCGGTGATGCTCGGCGCCGGTCCCGAGAAATCGGGCCTCGCGCGCGACACCGTATTCGCCGCCGTGATGATCATCTGCAACGGCATCGTCGGCCTCTGCCTGCTGGTCGGTGCGTGGAAGCACGGCGAGCAGGACTTCCAGGGGCGCGGGGCGAGCAAGGCGCTCGCGGTGCTGGCGTCGCTGTCGGTGCTGTCGCTCGTGATGCCGAACTACCTGAACGCCGCGCCGGGCCCGTTCTTTTCGAAATCGCAGCTTGCGTTCGCCGGCGTGTCGTCGCTCGTGCTGTACGGCGCATTCGTCTTCGTGCAGACCGTGCGTCACCGCGACTACTTCCTCACCGAGCACGACAGCGCGAACGAATCGGTGCACGCGGCGCCGCCGAGCGGGCGCACCGCGCTGATCAGCCTCGTGCTGCTGTTCGCGAGCCTCGTCGCGGTCGTGCTGCTCGCGAAGCTGCTGTCGCCGGCCGTCGAGCATGCGGTGATGAAGCTCGGCGCGCCCGAAGCGGCGGTCGGCATCGTGATCGCCGCGCTCGTGCTGCTGCCCGAAGGGCTCGCGGCCGTCACCGCCGCACGCGCGAACCGCCTGCAGACCAGCATGAACCTCGCGCTTGGTTCGGCGCTCGCGAGCATCGGGCTCACGATCCCGACCGTCGCGGCCGTGTTCATCTGGGTCGGCCAGCCGCTCACGCTCGGCATCGGCGCGATGGAAACCGTGCTGCTGGCGCTCACGCTGCTCGTTAGCACGCTGACGCTCAGCCAGGGGCGCACGACGGTGCTGCACGGCGTCGTGCACCTGTCGCTGTTCGCGGCCTACCTGTTCCTGTCGATCACTCACTGACCCATCAATGCGCGTGGCCAGGCGGATCACCTCCGTCGGGCCGCGCACACTTCCTCACGTCCCTTCACCTCCGTTCACGCCACGCCGCCGCTACCGGACCGGAATCACGAGATGCTGGCCTGCCAGGATCAGGTTCGGGTTGGCAAGGTTGTTGCGGCGCTGGATCTCGCGAAAACGCTGGCCGCTGCCGAGCTTGCTCGCCGCGATCAGGTTCAGTGTGTCGCCCGCCTTCACCACGTACGTGTGTTCGCCCGACGCGGCCGCGGTCGTCACCGTCTGGTCGCTGACGAAGTACTTGCGCAGCAGGTCGAGATACTGCGGCGATTGCTTGAGCTTCGCGATCGCGGCGTTCAGGTAGATCAGCAGGTCCTGGTCGTCGGCGCGCACCCCGATCTTGTATGCGATGTTCGAGCCGTCGAGCTTGGTCACCGCGAACTTCAGGTCGGTGCCCTTGATCGAGCTGACCGCGAACGGATAGTCGTAGATGAACGCGTCGACCGCACGGCCGTCGAGGCTCTTCGCGAGGAACGCCGGATCGGAATCGTCGACCTCGACGAACCGCACGTTCGGATACTGGCGCGTGACGAACGCACGCACGTCCGGGTCGCCTTTCAGGATGCCGACCGTCTTGCCGGCCAGATCGTCGGCCGAGCGGATCGCGGAGCCCTGCCGCACGATCAGTGAATAGCCGAAATCGTCGACGTACGGCACCGAGTAGACGACGCCCGCCGGCGTGTTGTCCGCGAACGTCAGCCCGTCCATCGCGACGTCGACGACGTGGTTGCCCTTCGCGTCGGTGTCGAGCAATTGCTTCGGCACGCCCGGGTACGTGTCGACTTCGTGACGCGTATCGACGACGACCGGCTTGCCGCCGTGCGAGAACGACGGATCCGCGAACAGCAGCCGCGCGAACTCGACGTTGAAGCCATGCGGCGCGCCCTTGTCCTCGCCGAAGAACGGCTCGCTCGGGTTCTGCACCGAGATCCGCACGATGCCGTTTTCGGCGATCGATTTCAGCGTGCTGGCCTGCGGCGTGAAGCCGGCCGGCACCACGTTGCCCGAGGCCGACGGCTGTGCGGGCTGGCCTGCGTCGGCCGACTGCGCGGACGTCGCGCCCGGAGCTGCATCGTGCGCGTGAATCAGTGTCGACAGGCCGCCCTGATGGACGATCCAGACGCCGACGAGCACCACCAGAAACGCAATTGCGCCGAAAAGTTTTTTCATGGTTGCGTGCCTGCGGGAAATTATTGTTGTTTCGACGGCAACGCGGCGGCGTGTGCCGCGTCGGGGCCGGGCACGGCCGCGGGCGTGCCGTTCATCACCGCCTGCTGCTGCGCCTGCTTGACCTCGGGGTTATCCATCAGCGACGTCTCCATTTCGGAGAACGCCTTGTTGACCGAGCGCATCACCGAATCGACGGCCACGTCGGTCTTGATCTGCTCGAACGTGTCGGATGCCTGCCGGCCCGCGAGCTTGTTCATTTGCTGCGCCGCCTGCGACATGTCCCACATCGCCTTCGCGCGATCGATCGCCGATGCGAAATTCTTCAGCTCGGCCTGTACCTGCTTGTAGCGGCCTTCGCGAAACGCGAGCAGTTGCTTCATCGTGTCGAGCTGCGACCGGAAGCGCGGCGCGTCGTCCGGATATTGCTTCTCGAACAGTTCCGTCTTGTTCTCGAAGTTCTTCACCTCGGTGCGAAACGCGGTGATGCTGTCCGCGAATTTCTGTGCCGCCTGGCGCTTTTCCGCGAGCTGGTTGATCAGTGTCTCGATCGGATTCGACTGCGCCTCCTCGACGATCATTTTCACCTTCTGGTTCGCGAACTTCATCGCGACGACCGGCGCGAAATAGATCGCGCCGAGGCCGATCACGGCCGCCGTGATCAGCGCGATCATTCCCTTCAGGATGAACAGCGCGGCCGGTGCCGCGATCGCGACGCCAGCGATGATGATCGCCCACTTGATCAGCTTGGCCTTGCCACTCCCCGAACTGCCGTTTGCTTCATTCGAAAGCTGCGACATGAGTTTTTCTCCTTGAACCTCGAACCGAACTGCTTGCGTTTGCCTTTTTCAAGCTCAATCGAAATGCTTCGGACTTCGGTGCCGCCGGGCAGTCAGGAATGCCGGCGGCGCAATACAAGGATGGGCGCGACGGGCGTCACGAGACGCCTGTGTAAGCGCCCAGGATGCAGTGATCGGGGGCGGCAGGCGGCGGCGCAATGCGGCGGGCCGCAGCGGCGCCGTTCATCGTCGCGGCCATTGCGCGGACGGGAAAGTGTACCGATGCACGGTACGAAACGGGATGACGGATACGTGACGCGACGGGCGTCGGGAGAAGCGGTGCTCCGGCGGCCCGACGGACGCGGGCCCGGTGTTCCGGTACGAGTGCGTAAAGGCTCATCGTTGTTCTTTTGCGTATGCGGGTGCAGGAACCGCGCGGCCGGCGCGTTCCGCTCCAAAGGCACGGACGTATCCTGCGCCGACCGGCATGCAGCGTCAAGCGGTTGTCGCAGTGCAGCGAACCGCTGCGTTGCGCCGTTGGAACGCAGGTATCGAAACCGCTTTCGGCACGGTAAGGATTCGCAGGACAGCAACCTGTCACGCTCGCTCAGGATTGCTTGTCATCGCCTGCGGCAAGCTTCCGGATTGAAAGCTTGTGACATGGCGCGAGCGTCTTACGTTGCCGCCGCGCCGCCCTGCTCCTGCGCGAGAAACCGCTCGACCATCGCGTTGAACACCGGCAGCGCCGGATTGTCGTTGTCCGCGCGCCAGGCGAGATACAGCTCGGCCGCCACGTCGACGCCCGCGAGCGGCCGGAACACCACGCCGTCGACATGCAGTTCGCGCGCCGACGCCGGCACCAGCGCGGCGCCAAGCCCCGCGCGCACCAGGCCGAGAATCGTATGCGTCTGCCCGACGTAATGCAGGTAGTTCGGCAAGCGGCCGGCGCCCGCGAACATCCCCGAGATCATGTCGTGGAAGTACTTCCCCTCGTTCGGCGAATACGCGATGAACGGCTGCCGGTCGAGCTCGTCCGGGCCGATCCGCTCATACGCGGCGAGCGGTGCGCCCTGCGCGACCGCGACGAGCATCGGCTCGCGCTGCACGAGCCGGTATTCGAGCGGATGGCGCGCGGCGCGCTGGCGCACGAAGCCCGCATCGAGCATGCGCGACGCAAGCGCGTCGATCTGCACGGTCGACACCATTTCGCGCAATTCGACATCGACGTCCGGCAGCGCATGCGCCGCATGCGCGAGCAGCACCGGAATCATCCGGTACGCGCTGACCGCCGTGAAGCCGAGCGTGATGCGGCCGGCCCCACCGTGCGCGACGCGCTGCGCGGCCTGCTCGGCCCGCGCGGAAAACTCGAGGATGTGTCGCGCATCGCGCAGAAAGCGCTCGCCGGCCGCGGTCAGCCTGACCTGCCGGCTGCTGCGCTCGAGCAGCGCGATGCCGAGCGCGTGCTCGAGCAACTGGATCTGCCGGCTGAGCGGCGGCTGCGTCATGAAGAGCCGCTTGGCCGCACGCCCGAAATGCAGTTCCTCGGCGACGGCGACGAAGCAGCGAAGCTGGTTCAGCTCAATCATTCAAATCTTGAATCAATCGATAGTCTTTTGATGTTAGACCAACATCGATCCGATTCCTATACTCGGTTGAACCAGACGACCGGGACCTTCATGACCATCGACATCCTGCTATGTCGGTCCGTACTGCATCACGGCGCTCACCTGTTTCTTCGTCACGTGGTTCCCGATCTGCCTGATCCAGGGACGCGGGATGACGATCATGGAAGCCGGCCGCGCCGCCCAGCGAACGAACCGAAGTCCGCGGCGTTACGCGCGCTGGCGGCTGCCCGGCGTGTGCCCGACCGTGAGCCGGTCGAGTTCGCGCAGGTCGTTTTCCAGCGCGGGCGTGAGCGTCGTGCGCAGATGGTCGAGGAAGGTGCGGATCTTCGCGTCGAGATAGCGGCGCGTCGCATAGACGGCGTACACGCTGACCGTCTGCAGCCGGTACTCCGGCAGCACGCGGATCAGCCGCCCTTCGCGAAGGTCGTCGAGCACCGTGTACAGCGCGACGCACGCGATGCCGCGCCCCGCCCGCACCGCGACGCACAGTGCATCCGGCACGTTGACCTGGAACGGTGCCGGCTGCAGTTCGTAGACGGTCTCCTCGTCGTCGCCGCGCTCGAGCCGCCACTCGCTGGCCGGCGATGCCGGCGTATCGAGGCGCAGGCACACGTGGTTCGGCAGGTCTTCCGGCGTCGTCGGCGTGCCGTGCCGCGCGAGGTAGTCGCGCGATGCGACCAGTACGCTGCAGCTCGTGCCGCAGGTCTGCGCGACGTAGCCGGAATCGGGCAACTGCGACGCGGTCACGATCGACACGTCGTAGCCCTCCTCGACGAGGTTCGGCATCCGCTGTGCGAGCGTCAGCTCGACCGACACGTCCGGGTTGTCTTCCTGGTAGCGCACGATCGACGACACGACATGACTCTGCCCGAGCCCCGTCATCGCATGGATACGCATCTTGCCGCTCGGCCGCAGCAGCGCGTTGCGCGCTTCGGCGTTCGCGTAGTCGATTTCGGCGAGGATCGATTTCGCCCGCTCGAAGTAGCGCTCGCCGCTTTCGGTGAGGCCGAGATGACGCGTCGTGCGATGCAGCAGGCGCGTCTGTACGTGCGCTTCGAGATTCGAAACCGCGCGCGACACCTGCGCGGTGGTCGCGTCGATTTCTTTTGCGACCGCGGTGAAACTGCCGGCTTCGACAACGCGCACGAACAGGCGCATGTTTTCGAGCATGTCCATTGAATTGGCTTGGGGAGTGTCGGTGGGGAAACGTCGGCGGCGCTCGCGTCAGAAGGGAATCGACGCGTGCGCGCCAACGCCGCGCAAGCGATCGCCATGCCGGGGAACGGGCGGGAGAGCGGGCATCGCGTGCGTGGCTGTGGCATATCGGGGAATTCGGTGGCCGGAATTGTACGCCGCCGCAGACAAAATTGCGCGATCGCGCGGCCGCCATGCTCCCGCCCAATGAAAGGTTATTGCAAGCATCATGCATCGCGCGCATGGACCGCGTTGATGCGCGAGCGGCAATTTGTATCACAACGCGATATAATTTCGGTTCTCTTGCGCCGGATCATCCGCGCCGTCATTTTTACCGCTTACCGTCCATGTCGTCAGGCTCCTCCCCGTCGCGCCGCACGTTCCGCCAATGGCTGCACAGCTTCATTCCCCATCCGATGACGCTCGGCTGGCGCGAGCGCATGCGCTCGTGCATGGGCGCGCTCGTCGGCATCGCGACGGTTGGCGTCACGATGCGGCTGCTGCCGGGCGTGCCGGGCCTCATGCCGCTGCTGGTCGCGCCGATGGGCGCGTCGGCCGTGCTGCTGTTCGCGGTGCCCGCGAGCCCGCTCGCGCAGCCGTGGTCGATCATCGGCGGCAATCTGGTGGCGGCGAGCGTCGGCATCGCCTGCGCGCAATGGATCGCCGATCCGATCACGGCCGCCGCGGTCGCGGTCGCCCTCGCGATCGGCGGCATGTTTGCGCTGCGCTGCGTGCACCCGCCGTCGGGCGCGGTCGCGCTGACGGCCGTGCTCGGCGGCCCAGCGATCCATGCGCTCGGCTTCGGCTTCGTGGTCGAGCCGATCGCATTGCAGTCGGGAATCCTGCTGTCGGCCGCGCTCGTGTATCACGCGCTGACGGGCCACCGTTATCCGCACGGCGGCGTGCGTCCCGACGCGAAACCGCAAGCTAGCAGCGCGGCGCCCGTACGCGGCGGCTTCACGCGCGCCGATCTCGACGCGGTGCTCAAGCGCCGCAGCGAATGGCTCGACGTCGATCCGGACGACCTCGAAATGCTGCTGCGCGAAACCGAGATGCAAGCGTATACGCGCACGTTCGGCCAGCTCACGTGCGCCGACCTGATGACGAAGAACGCGATCGAAGTCGCGCCGTCCACGTCGGTGGCGGCCGCGCTGACGCTGCTCGAGCGCCATCGCGTGAAGGCGCTGCCCGTCGTCGACGGCGACGATCGCCTGATCGGCATCGTCACACGCGCCGACCTCACGCGCCAGGTGCGCCGCCCGACCCCGCTGTGGCAACGGCTGTCCGCGCGGCTGCCGCAGTCGTTCGGCGGCCAGCCACCGAGCGTCGCCACCGTGATGACCCGCGACGTCGCGGCCGTGCCGCAGACCATGCCGATCACCGCGCTGGTGCCGCTGTTTACGCACTCGGGCCACCATCACATCCCGGTCGTCGATGCATCGCGCCGGCTCGTCGGGATCATTACGCAGACCGATCTCGTCACGGGCCTGTACCGGCAAACGCAGATGCTGGAAGCCGCGTAACCCGAACGAACGGCACCGACGCACGGCGCAATGCTGGTCATTTCGCCGAAAATCGGCCATTTATATCATATTGTGATATATTATCCGATACCGAAACCGCCTGTCCGACCGACTGCAATGACCGATAACCGCCGCTCGCTGACCAAAAGCGATTTCCAGCAACTGTCCGAGTTCCGCTACCAGATGCGCTGCTTCGAGCGCTTCTCCGAACGCGCCGCGCAAAGCGAAGGCGTAACGCCGCTGCAATACCTGCTGCTGCTGCACATCAAAGGCTACCCGCACCGTGAATGGGCAACCATCGGAGAAATCGCCGAACGCCTGCAGGCGCAGCATCACGGCGTCGTCGCGCTGGTGACGCGCTGCGAGGCGCTTGGGCTCGTGAAGCGCAAGACGAGCGAAGCGGACCGCCGGCAGGTCGAGGTGCACCTCGAAGAGGCCGGCGAAACGCTGCTCGCCCGCCTCGCGGCCATGCATCGCGCCGAGCTGAAATCGCTCAAGGGCACGTTCCAGGTTCCGCAGATCGATTACTGACCCAAGCTTTACCGACCTTTCCTCACGCCGATGAACGCACCACACAAACGCGATTTCTCGACCAATGAACGCTTGCCCAGGATCGCGTTGCTGGCCGCCGGGATCGGCTTGCTCAGCACGCTGGCTGCGTTCGTGCTGTTGAGCCTGATTCACCTGTTCACGAACCTGTTCTTCTTCCAGCAGTTTTCGTTCGCCGATCGTTCGCCCGCCAACAATACGCTCGGCGCATGGGTGATCATCGTGCCGGTGATTGGCGGGTTGATCGTCGGGCTGATGGCGCGCTTCGGTTCGGAGAAGATCCGCGGCCATGGCATTCCCGAGGCGATCGAGGCGATCCTGTTCGGCAAGAGCCGCATGTCGCCGAAGGTCGCGATCCTGAAGCCGCTGTCGTCGGGCGTCGTGATCGGCAGCGGCGGCCCGTTCGGGGCCGAAGGCCCGATCATCATGACGGGCGGCGCGCTCGGCTCGCTGATCGCGCAATGCGTGCACGTGACCGCCGCCGAGCGCAAGACGCTGCTCGTCGCGGGCGCGTCCGCCGGCATGACCGCCGTGTTCGGCACGCCGGTCGCCGCCGTGCTGCTCGCGGTCGAACTGCTGCTGTTCGAATGGCGTCCGCGCAGTTTCCTGCCGGTCGCGCTCGCCTGTGCGGTCGCCGGTTTCGCACGCGCGGTGTTCTTCGGCGTCGAGCCGCTGTTTCCGCTGACCACCGCGTCGCCGACGCCCGTCGCGCTGCTGTCGTGCATCGTTGCGGGCCTGCTGTCAGGCATGCTCGCGTGCGGCCTGTCGGCTGCGCTGTACCGCGTCGAAGACGCCTTCGCAAAGCTGCCGGTGCACTGGATGTGGTGGCCGGCGCTCGGCGCGGTCGTGATCGGCATCGGCGGGTGGCTCGAGCCGCGCGCGCTCGGCGTCGGCTATGACGTAATCGGCGACCTGCTGCACCAGCACATCGCGCTGAAGATCGCGCTGGCGCTGTTGATCGTGAAAGCCGTGATGTGGGTGATCGCGCTCGGCTCCGGCACGTCCGGCGGCGTGCTCGCTCCGCTGTTGATGCTCGGCGCGGGCCTCGGCACGGTGCTGTCGCCGGTGCTGCCCGGCGGCGATCCGGCGCTGTGGCCGCTCGTCTGCATGGCCGCCACGCTCGGCGCCACGCTTGGCGCACCGCTCACCGCGATCGTGTTCGCGTTCGGCCTCACGCACGATGCAAACGCGCTGCTGCCGCTGCTCGCGGCAACGCTCGTCGCGCACGGTTTCGCGACCATCGCGATGAAGCGCTCGATCATGACGGAAAAGATCGCGCGCCGCGGTTATCACATCTACCGTGAGTACGGCGTCGATCCGCTCGAACGTCATGACGTGGCTGAAGTGATGACGTCCGCCGACGCGCTCGTCGCGATCGATGGCGCCACGCCGCTCGACGCCGTCGAGTCGAAATACTTCGGCGCGAAGCAGACGCACCGTGCCTACCCGGTCGTGCAGAATGGCCGCCTGCTCGGCCTCGTCGATCGCGCGACGCTCGACGTGCACCGCGCGCATGCCGGGCCCGACGCGCCGCTCGCGAGCGCATTCGCCGATCGCGCTCCGGCCGTCGCGCAGGCACACGAGACCTGCCGCGTGGTCGCATCGCGACTCGCGGTGCTCGGCCTCGAACGCCTGCCCGTCGTCGACGATCCGCAATCGCTGCGCCTCACCGGCATCGTGTCGCGCAGCGACCTGATCAAGCCCACGCTCCAGCACTTCGACGACGAACAGAAGCGCGAGCGCTTCCGCCCGGTCGTGCCGGCCAACCTGCGCGATATTGGCGCCCGCAAGACCGGCTGATCTTTGCAGCGGTGCACGGCGCTCCGGCCGCGCATCGTTCTCTGCGTCGTCTCGCGCCGTCCGAAACGGCGCGTCCGGCGTTTGAACTTCGTTGACAATTGATCGGACGGAAGTTTGTCATCATGGTGCTCATGCGACGGGGCCACCATTCAGCCATTCCAATTCGTCATCCAATAAAGAAGCGTCGCGGCGCGACATGCAGACACATGCAGCACGCCGCGGCCATCAATCCGCCACACCACCGGGCAGCGAGTCGACCTCACGAAGCATGACGTCGTTGCCGCGTCCCCGCCTCCATGCGGGCCGCACGCGACGTATGCCGCAGCGCCGCAGAACACACAGCATCCGGATCGCCGTTTGGCAAGCGCGTTAACAACTTGTTGCGGAATCGCCGGAACCGCATGGGTCCGATGCAATCTCACAGAGACGCAGTTCTGCTGCGCATCCCACTCAATCAATCACGACTCGAGGGAGATAAAACGTGAACATGAAATACTTACCGCTCATCGCATTGACCGTGGCAATTTCTGCGCATGCAGCCGATCCGGCCATGCAGAATGTGGGACAAAGCCAGAAATCCGCTCAGGACGTCTCGGCGTGCATCGCCAAGACTTGGGCCGACAAGTCGCAACAACAGGTCGTCTCGCAGAACGTGCTCGCCAACGGTCTGGCGACCGATGTCTACGTACCGGGCCAGCAACCGCCGAACGGCGCGGCCGCGATGGTTCGCCCTTCGTCGAAGGCGGATGCCAAGACGTGGGTCGGCATGCGTGGCGACGCCGCTTCCGCCGGCGACATCACCGCCTGCCTGTAAGCCCCGCATCGGACGGCATTGCGCCGTCCGCACGCGACGAGCCCCGCTTCGGCGGGGCTTTTCGTTTGTGCGCGTCGGCCGCGCGCATGCGCCGCGGCCGATGCCTGCACGCTTACAGGTAGCTGCAGACGTAGTCGAGCGTCTCGAGCACTTCGATGTCGAAGCGGCTCTTGCCCGGCACCGAGAACGACTCGCCTGCGCCATAGGTTTGCCACTCGTTGCTGCCGTCGAGCTTCACGCGGCACTTGCCGGCCTGCACTTCCATCAATTCGGCCGCGTCCGTGCCGAAGTTGAGCGCGCACGGCAGGATCACGCCGAGCGTCTTGCGCGTGCCGTCCGGGAAAAGCACGGTATGCGACACGCACTTGCCGTCGAAGTAGACGTTCGCGCGCTTGACGACCGATACGTTGTCGAATTGGGTTGCACTGGTCATGTGATGCCTCTGATTGCTGGATGCCGGATGGCGTGTTGTCGGAAGCCGGCCGTGGTGGCAGGCCGGCCGCTATGATACCGGCTCGCGGCGAGCGAGCCGCAAGCGGGACTTGCCGGGGATGCCCGGCAGATAGTCAGGATCACTACTTGAAGCGGCGCATGCCCTCGCATGCACCGTCTCATCCGAGCCCTTTGCGTCGTGCGGAATCGCGCAGGCAGTCGAGCAGCATCGCCGCGGCCGGCGTGAGCGGGCTGTCGCGGCGCGTGACGACCTGCACGGATACACCCGGCAGCCGCTCGCGGATCGGCAGCACCGCGAGCTGGTCGCGCGCCCACTCGCCCTGCAGCAGTTGCTCGGGCATCGACGCGATCAGGTCGCAGCCCGTCATCAGGCTGTGCGCGAGCCCGAAGCTCGGGCATTCGACCACCCGCTGCGGCACCGGCAGCCCATATGCAACGAACGAATTGAACAGCACCTGGGTCGAGCTTTCGGGCGACGGATTCATCAGCCAGTCGGCGTCGACGAGATCGGCGAGCGACGTAGCCGACGCGAGCGGATGCCCCTTGCGCGCGACGATCAGCGATCGGCTCGCATAGAGTTCCGCGTGATCGAATTCGGCCGCCAGCAATTCGGGCACGACGACGGCGACCGCGAAATCGAGCGAGCCGTCGTGCAGCCGCGGCAGCGCGACGCCCGGAAACCCTTCGATCAGGTTGACGCGCGCGACCGGAAAGCGCCGCCGGAACGCGCGAAACGCATCGGGCAGGATCGTCACCGCGGCCGCCGGCGTGATCGCCGCCGCGACGGAGCCCGTCATCGCGCCCTGCGCCTGCTCGATGTCGTCGCGGGCGCGCTGCATTTCGGCGACGATCAGCCGCGCGCGCACCTGCAATTGCTGGCCGAACGCGGTGAGCTGCACGCCACGCGCCGTACGCACGACGAGCGATACGCCGAGCGCGATCTCCAGCTCCTTGACCGCCTTCGTCAGCGCCGCCGGCGACACGTTCAGGCGCCGCGCGGCCGCGCGAATGCTCCCTTCTTCCGCAACGGTGACGAACGCTTTCAGCTGATGGTATTTCATGGGGCAATGCGTGATCCGTGGAAACCCTGTGCGTCGCGACGCTTGCCGGCCAAGGGTATTCCCGAGCGGCAACCAGTGGTGTGCACCAAAGCAATTTAGCAGCTTCTGGTGCGCAAAAGAAATTTATATGCTTGCTCGTCATAGGCGCGTCAAACGCCCCTCCCCGCCCCACAGGAGACACCATGCTGCAAGCCGTGAACCCCGTCATCCCCGGCATCGCCGCGATCGCGCCCGACCTGATCGAAGTGCGCCGCCGCATCCACGCACACCCGGAACTCGCGTTCGAGGAAACGCTGACGAGCGATCTCGTCGCCGAGCTGCTCACGGGCTGGGGCTACGAAGTGCACCGCGGTATCGGCAAGACCGGCGTCGTCGGCGTGCTGCGCGAAGGACAAGGCACGCGCACCGTCGGGCTGCGCGCCGACATGGATGCGCTGCCGCTCGCCGAGACCACCGGCCTGCCGTACGCGAGCCGCCATGCGAACAAGATGCATGCGTGCGGCCACGACGGCCACACCGCGATGCTGCTGTGCGCGGCGCGTCACCTGGCAGCCACGCGCCAGTTCTCCGGCACGCTGAACCTGATCTTCCAGCCGGCCGAGGAAAACTTCGGCGGTGCGAAATCGATGATGGACGACGGCCTGTTCGACCGCTTCCCGTGCGACGCAATCTTCGCGATCCACAACATGCCGGGCCGCGCCGCCGGCGACATGGCGTTCCGCACCGGCGCCGCGATGGCGTCGGCCGACCGTGTGACGATCACGCTGCGCGGCGTCGGCGGTCACGGCGCGATGCCGCATTTCGCGCGCGACCCGATGTCGGCCACGGGCAGCATCATGGTCGCGCTGCAGACGATCGTCGCGCGCGAGGTCGATGCGCAGCATGCGGCCGTGATCACCGTCGGCAGCGTGCAGGCCGGTGAGACCTTCAACATCATTCCGGAAACCGTCGTGATGAAGCTGTCGGTGCGCGCACTGAACGCCGACGTGCGCGCGCTGCTCGCACGCCGCATCGAAGCCCTCGTGAAGGGCCAGGCGGAAAGCTTCGGCGTCGCGGCGGAAGTGGATTACGACTACGGCTATCCGGTGCTCGTCAACCATCCGGAACCGACCGCGTTCGCCGCCGACATCGCGCGCCAGATGCTCGGCGCCGAACGCGTCGAAACCGACGCCGCGCCGCTGATGGGCAGCGAGGACTTCGCGTTCATGCTCGAGGCGCGCCCCGGCTGCTATGCATTCATCGGCAACGGGATCGGCAGCAAGGGGGGCTGCATGGTGCACAACCCCGGCTACGACTTCAACGACGACATCCTCGCGATTGGCGCGAGTTACTGGGTTCGCGTCGCCGAAGCCTGGCTCGCGGCCTGACGGCCCTTCATCACGCAGTTCCGCGCCTTAGCAGGGGAACCTCATGGAAACGTCCGCCCTTTCGTTCGCCGGCTCGCCGGCCGATGCCCGCGCCGCCGCGAAGAAACGCCGCCTGATCGCGGCCGCCGCGGTCGGCAACGCGCTCGAGTTCTACGACTTCACGGTCTACAGCTTCTTCGCGATCCTGATCGGCAAGCTGTTCTTTCCCGTGCACTCGTCGTTCGGGCAGTTGATGCTCGCGGTCGCGAGCTTCGGCGTCGGCTTCGTCACGCGTCCGCTCGGCGGGCTCGTGATCGGCATGTACGCCGACCGCGCCGGCCGCAAGAAGGCGATGATCCTCACGCTGCTGCTGATGGCGCTCGGCACCGCGACAATCGCGGTCGCGCCGACCTTCGCGCAGATCGGCCTCGCCGCGCCACTGCTGCTCGTGCTCGCGCGGCTGCTCCAAGGGTTCGCGTCGGGCGGCGAAGTGGGCGCGTCGACGACGCTGCTGCTCGAACAGGCGCCGCAACACCGCCGCGGCTTCTACGCGTCGTTCCAGTTCTCGAGCCAGGGGCTCGCCGCGCTCGCGGGCGCGCTGACCGGTGTCGCGCTGACGTCGACGCTGAATGCCGCGCAGCTCGAAAGCTGGGGCTGGCGCGTGCCGTTCATCATCGGCACGCTGTTCGTGCCGATCGGCTACTGGCTGCGCCGCACCGTCGAGGAAGTACCGCCTGCCGCGCCCGCTGCCGCCGCCACGCACGACGAGCCGGTCGCGTCGCTGCCGCTCGCCGCCGTGCTGCGCCATCACGGCAAGGCCGTGTTCGCGGGCCTCGGCGTGACGATCGGCGGCACGTCGATCCACTACATCATCGTGTTCTACATGGCGATCTACGGCGTGCAGGTGCTGCAACTGCCGACCTGGCTGTCGATGACTGCCGGCTGTGTCGCCGGCGCGATCCTGATGCTCGTGACGCCGATCGGCGGCCACCTCTCCGATGTCTACGGACGCAACCGGATCGTCTGGTGGACGCGCATCGCGCTGATGGCCGCGATCTATCCGGCGTTCATCGCGCTGAACCGCTGGCCGGGCGCCGCGTCGCTGCTGTCGATCATCGCGGCGCTGTCGATCGTGCATGCGATCAACATCGGCGCGACGGGTGCGATGCTCGGCGAGTTGTTCCCGCGTGCGGTGCGGGCGACTGGTGGGGCGCTGGTGTATAGCGTCGGCGTCGCGATCTTCGGCGGCTTCGCGCAGTTCTTCGTCACCTGGCTGATCGCGGCGACCGGCAACCCGAATGCGCCCGCGTGGTATGCGATCGGCTGCGGCGCGTTCACGCTGCTCGCGATTCGCTGCATGGACGAGAAGGCCGGGAAGGCGCTCGATTGATCGGTGGGCGGTGGGTGGCGCGTCATTGACGTCGCGCCCTCGCATCGGGGCATGATCATTCAATGCATAACGCCACGATCACCCTTTCGACGACCACGCGCACGACCGCCTCAGGCGGGTCCGTGCGGCGAATGCGCGCAAGATCGTAGCGTCACAGATTCCCACAGGCCCCGCCGGTTCCGGACGGGGTCTCGTCGTTTCTCCGTCTGCATCGGCTGTTCAGGAGAAACACGATGTCCGAAGTCCCTTCCCCCAAACGTGCACTGCTCGTCATCGATATGCAGGTCGGGCTGTTCCATGGCCCCGATCGTCCGCATGACGCTGAACGTGTGCTGGCCAACATCAACCGGCTGATTCGTCGCGCGCACGAAGCCGGTGCGCCTGTGTTCGCCGTGCGCCACACCGGCCCGGCTGGCTCGCCGATCGCGCCCGATGCGCCACTGGCCGCGCTGCTGCCGGAGCTCGCGATCGATACGGCACGCGACATCGTGTTCGACAAGACCCGGCCGAGTTGCTTCGCGGGCACGCGGCTCGCCGAGTGGCTGCACGCGGCTGGTATCGGGGAAATCGGCTACAAAACAGCGGACGGACAACGTGCCGTTCCATACAGGATCAATTTCCCAGATACACCCACTCCCAGTAATCACGAGTCGACACCAACGCACACGCACCTCAACGCCCCAGCAAGCCCCGTAAACGCAAAAAGGCACGAGCCTTTCACCGCCCGTGCCTTTCCCTACGCAACCCTTCCCGCTCAGAACGTATGCATCATCCCAACATACGCACCCGTCTGCGACTCGCCCGTCATCGGGCTCGTCCCCGACGTCGCGTCGCGCGGCGACGCCAGCAGCGAGAAGTTCGAATTCCCGCCATTGCGCACATACGCGACGGTCCCATACAGGAACGTGCGCTTCGACAGGTTGTACGTGGTGCCGAGCACGTACATGATCGCGTGGCCCGACGGATCGTGCGACGCATCGCCGCCGCCATCGCCCACCTTCACGTAATACCCGCCGCCCGTCACGGCCCATTGCGGCGTCGCCGTATACGTCGCACCAAGCCAGTAATGATCCGCACGATCGGCGACGCCGGCCGGGCTGTCCGGCGCCTGGTAATGCGTATACGCGCCCTGGATCTTGAACTTCGACACCTTCACGTTCGCGCCGACGAAATACTCGCGCGATGCGGTGAAGATGTTGCTGAACTTGCCGTTGTTGTCGCGCAGCTCGTCATAGATGCCGCGCACGTCGAGCACCGGCGAATGGTACGAGATCATGATCCCGTCCGAGCGGCCGAAATCGTCGGCCGCGCCGTAGTTGAAGCCGCGCGACTGGTTGCCGAACGCATACTGCGCCTGCACGTCGAAGCCGCCGATCACCGGGCTGTGATACTCGATGTTGTTGCTGCTCTGCTGCCAGTTGCGGCCGCGCACGAGTGATGCCGACGAAAACGCCTGCTGCACGAACGGATCGAATTCCCACACGCCGTCGCTGTCGATGAACAGGTTGCGGCCGGCCTGCAGCTGGCCCCACGTGTTGCTCTTCAACCCGACATACGCGCGGCGCGACCACATGCGTCCACCGCCCGTCGTGCCGTTCATCACCTGGAACGCGGTTTCCAGGTTGAAGACCGTCGACATCCCGCCGCCGAGATCCTCGAAACCCTTCAGGCCGAACATGCTGGTACCCCAGTCGCCGCCTTCCGCGCTCCAGCGCGTCGAGCTGCCGTTCGGTGTCGCGATGTGGTTCAGGTATTCGACGCCGCCGTCGATACGGCCATACAGCGTCACGCTTGTTTGTGCGGACGCGGCCGCCGGTGCGGCGGCCGCGATCAGCCATGCTAGATGTTTGAGTCGCAAAGTCATGCCCCCTCGCAGTCTGGACCGTCCGACACGCGCCCCATGCGCGCGCCGGCGATCCGTTCACCCGCGATCGATCGAAAAACGTCCGGGGCCCGCCGCGCACAGCGCGAGCAGGCCGCCCGAGATCGCGATGTTCTTGTAGAAATGAATCATGTTGTTCATCTGCTCGCCGCCCGTCATCGTCCAGTAGTGGTGGCCGATGAGCGCGGTGCCGATCGTATACAGCGCAAGCAGCAGCGCAAGCGGCCGCGTCTGGAAGCCGACAAGGAGCGCGATGCCGACGAACAGCTCCATCACGACGGCGATCGCCGCCGAGATGATCGGCGCGGGCGCGCCCTCGCTTCCCATGAACGCGATCGTGCCGGAGAAGTCGGCGATCTTCTTCCAGCCGAACATCACGAACAGGATCACGAGCAGGATTCGGGACAGCAGCAGCAGCACATCGCGCTGGGACGCGAGAAACGGTTGATTCGGTGTCATGGTGTGATCAACGAAAGCGATGCGCGAACCGCGCGCACCGGATTGCCAACGAACCAGGACGGGCGGCCGCCAGTGCCGCCCGCCCCGCTCTGCAACAACCGGCATCGGGGCCCGCCCGATGTGCTGTGCTCCTCCTCTTTCAGAGTTGCGCTGCTTGGTACCATTTACTACCGCTTCATGCCCGGCCTCAACGTGCCTTCGCGACGTCCTGCTCGGTCACCTTCGCGGCCGGATTGCCGAACTGACCCGTCAGGTAGTTCGCCAGCGCGGCGATCTGCGCATCCGACAGCTCGTTGCGGAACGCGGGCATCCCGATGTCCTCGCTGCCGGCCTTGCGCTGCACGCCGTTCAGGATCACCTGCACGAGGTTCGTCGGATTCGACGCGCCCACCGTCGAGTTGTGGAACAGCGACGGGTAATAGCCGTCCGGCGTGCCCTTGCCCTGCATCTGGTGACAGCTCGCGCAGTTGCCGAGATACAGCCGCGCCGGATCGATGCCCGACGATGCGAGCGGCACGCCACGCAACTTCAGGCCGTCTTCCGCCGGCTTGCCCCACGACGAACGCGACTGCTTCGCGTCGCCGCTGGCCACTGCCGGCACCGTATGGACGTAGGTTGCGATCGCACCGATGTCGGCGTCGGTCATCTTGGAGAAGCTGTGCTCGACCGCCTCGGCCATCGGACCGGCCGCCTGCGCGACGCCCGGCACGCTGCCGGTACGCAGGTACTGGACGAGCTGCTGCTGCGTCCAGCCGCCGATCCCCGCATTCGGGTCCGACGTGATGTTGTAGCCGTCCCAGCCAGCAAGCACCGAGCCCGACAGGAAGCTGCCGCCGGTCTCGTCGAGCGACTTCTCCTGCATCGCGATGCCGCGCGGCGTGTGGCACGTGCTGCAGTGCGCGAGGCCCTGCACCAGGTACGCACCGCGGTTCCACTCGGCACTCTGCGACGGCTTCGGCTGGTACGCGCCGTCCTTCAGGAACAGCCAGTTCCAGATCTTCAGCGGCCAGCGCATGCTCAGCAGCGCGGGAATCTCGTTCTTCGGCGGCGCCTGCTTGACCGGCTCGACGCCGTGCATGAAGTACGCGTACAACGCCTGCACGTCGTCGTCGTTGATCTTCGCGTACGACACGTACGGCATCGCCGGGTACAGGTTGGCGCCGTTCTTCGACACGCCGTGACGCACCGCGCGCTCGAAGTCGTCGAACGTCCAGTTGCCGATGCCCGTGTCGGGGTCCGGCGTGATGTTGCTCGTATAGATCTTGCCGAGCATCGGCACCGGCATCCCGAGGCCGCCGGCGAACGGCTTGCCGCCCTTCGCGGTGTGACAGGCCATGCAGTCGCCCGCGACCGCGAGATATTCGCCGCGCTTGATCTGCGCGGGATCGGCCGAATCGGCCGCGCGCACGAGCCCCGGCAGCGCGAGGCTGCCGGCGAGGAGGAAGGTGAGAGTAGATTTCCGCACGGTCAGACTTCCTTCTTCAGCGTGTCCGACATCCGCAGCGCCAGCGCCGCGATCGTCAGCGTCACGTTCACCGTACCGACGGTCGGCATCGTCGAGCTGCTCGAGATGAACAGGTTCGGATGGTCGAACGTGCGGCAGTCCTTGTCGACGACCGAGTCGCGTGCATCCGCGCCCATGATCGTCGCGCCCGTGATGTGATTGTTCGGCGCGAATTCGTCGTTGAACACGACTTCCGTGCCGCCCAGCACCTTCGCGGCCGTCGCGTAGACCTCGCGCGTATGCACGGCGCCGCGCTTCACGTAGTCGTCGATCGCATACGTGATTTCCGGGCGCGGAATGCCGACCGCGTCGGTGGCCGTCTTGCTCGGCACGATGCGATTCTCGGGCTGCGGCAGGATTTCGTGGAAGCAGTCGAACTGCACGTAGCGCGCGGAACGATCGCGGATCTGCGCGTCGAGCTCGTCGGCCTTCATCAGCTTGCCGGCCTTGAAGATCTTCTGCGTCTCCTGGTTGATGCGCGACATGTTCGACAGGTGGATCTTCTTCGCGGCTTCGGTCGCGCGGAACGGGCCGTCGCGGAAACCGATCAGCGACGTCATCTCCTGCGGGCCGCGGCCCGGCCACAGCTTGTCGCTCGCGTAGAACGACACGCCCGTGCCCGGGTGGTCCATCAGGTTGCGCCCGACCATGTCGGAGCTGTTCGCGACGCCCTTCGGGAAATCGCGGTTCGCCGACATCAGCAGGATCTTCGGCGTCTCGATGCCGTTCGCGGCCACCACGAAGTACTTGCCTTCGACGCGATGGTCGGCGCCCGTCTTGTCCTTGTAGATCGCGGCGACGATGCGCTTGTCCGGACCGGTCTCGAGCTTGTAGACGACCGCGCTGTCGATCAGCTTCGCGCCCGCCTGCTCGGCCTTCTCGACGTGCACGATGCCGTTGTACATCGCGCCGATCGGGCAGATCGGCATGCAATTGTTGTTTCCGCAACAAGTCGGCCGGCCGTCGTACGGGCGGCTGTTGCGCGCGACCGGCTCGGTCACGACGTGGAACTTCGGGTCATAGCCGTTGAGCGCGCTCTTGATCGTCTGCTCGTTGAACGACAACGGCAGCGGCGGCATCGGGTACGGCTGCTTGCGCGGCGAGTACAGGTCTTCCTCGGGACCGGGGCCCCACACGCCGAGCTCTTCCTCGGCGCGCTGGTAGTAATGCTCGAGGTCGTCGTACTGGATCGGCCAGTCGCGGCCGACGCCGTACACCGTCTTCATCTTGAAGTCGTTCGGGATGAAGCGCCACGCCGACGCGGCCCAGTGCCACGTCGTGCCGCCCACCGCACGGATGTACTGCGAGTTGAACTTGTGCTCGCCCTTCAGGACCAGGTAGTCGTTCGGCGGGCCGTATTCCGGATGCGGCGCCCACGGGCTCGACGGGTACGGCGCCATGAAGTCCGTCTTGTCGGGCTGGTTGCGAAAGCGCTCGACGATCTCTCCGCGCGGCATGCGCGGGCCTGCTTCGAGCAGGATCACTGACTTGCCCGCCATCGCGAGCTGGTGCGCGACGATCGCGCCTGCGACACCGGACCCGACGACCACGACGTCGGCCTTTTGCGTATCGGTATCCGCCATCAGGCTTGCCTCTCGATCGGTTTTTCGGCCCAGAAGCCGGGTTTGTTGGGGCAATACGAAGGAATCACGAGCGTATCGGACACGACGCTGAACATTAATGCTTCTTCGTAAGTAATCACGACGTTGTCGACGATGCCGAGATACCACGCCTCGAGAATCGACAGCGCGGCGGCCTGCTGATCGGAATCCAATGAACCGGACGCGAGCGCGCCGGCGAGTTGCGACAGGCCGTCGGCCGTCTTGACCGAACCCTTCTGCAGCGCGTGCAGGAAGCGTTCGCCGAGCACGCGGTTCAGCCCTTTCTTGCCTGTCAGTGCTTCGGAGAGCGTCATGAACGTATCGAGCGGCGCGGTGCCGGGATTATCGGCCAGGGCCCGCAACGCCAGCGAGCCGGTGAGGCCCGCCGCCGTCAGCGCCAGTGCGCCCTGCAGCCATTGACGCCGCGTGATGCCAGATACGGTTGCGTCACTTGCGCGACGCGAGTGGGGGGTGTTGTCGTTGTGCATGTTTCCTTCTCTCGAACACCGGATTCGGGAAAACCACGCTTGATATTTCTCAAACTTTCGCGCGGCCCTGAAATGTACGCGCACAATTCGAATCGGACAATGCTTTTATAGTCCATTAAATGTTCCGCAAGCCGAGACAATCGACATTTCGCTGCATCTTTGTGTCGTCGACGCGACAATTCTGCATCGGGACGCAGTGTGTCGCAAGCCGACGACACGCCCCGTCCCATCCCGTCATCCGCTCACAAGCGCGTCGGTTAGAATCCCGTGCAATCAAACAGAAAGCTTCCCTCCGAGGGCATCGAGCGATGAAGCAGCACAATAAACACAACAATACGCATCAATCCAATCACACCACACGGCTACTCTGGCGCATCGGCGCGATCGCGGCGCTCGGCGCCGCCGCGGCACTGTCGCTGCATGCGCTCGCTGCGCGCACCGTGAGCGTGTCGCCGCAAGGCACGGTCACCGAAGTCCGGCAAAGCGTCGTCAAGTTCGACGAACCGATGGTCGCGTTCGGTTCGGCGTCCGCGCCGAACCCCGCGCGCATGACCTGCAACGATTCCACCGCCGCACGCGGCCAGGGCCATTGGCTCGACGACAAGACCTGGGTCTACGATTTCGAGAACGACCTGCCGCCGGGCGTGCGCTGCTCGGTCGCGCTCAACGATTCGCTGCGCTCGGTCGCCGGCAATGCGGTGAGCGGCCCGCGCCGCTTCACGTTTCAAACCGGCGGCCCGTTCCCGGTGACGGTGCGCCCCGGCTCGCGCGAGATCGAGGAGCGCCAGGTCTTCGTGATGAAGCTGAACGGCCCGGCCGAGCCGCGTTCCGCGCTCGCGAACATCTGGTGCGAAGCGGCCGGCATCGGCAACCGCATCCCCGTCACGGCCGCCGACGACGAGACCCGCAACGCGCTGCTCGACCACTTCGGGCTGAAGAAGGACGCCGCGCGCGTGCTGACGCTGTCGTGCGCGCAGGCGCTGCCCGCGAGCGCGAAGATGCAGCTCGTCTACGGCAAGGGCGTCGCGAGCCCGAGCGGCATCGCGAACGACACCGAGCGCCGCTTCGACTTCACGGTGCGCGCGCCGTTCGCCGCGAGTTTCTCGTGCGAACGCGAGAACGCGAAGGCGCCCTGCACGCCGCTGCGCCCGCTGACGCTGTCATTCAATGCGCCGATCTCGCGCAAGAACGCCGAGGCGATCAAGCTGCGCGGTCCTGACGGTTCGCTTTCGCCGACCTTCGGGGCCGACGACCACAGCGACGAAGTGACGACCGTCACCTTCAACCCGCCGCTGCCCGCGCAGGCGAACCTGACGATCGAGCTGCCGTCCGGCCTGCGCGACGTGACCGACCGCGCGCTCGCGAACGCCGACCTGTTCCCGCTCGCAACGCGCACCGCACCGATGCCGCCGCTCGCGAAATTCTCGTCGGGCACCTTCGGGATCGTCGAGCGTTTCGCCGAACCCGATACGCCTGCGCTCGTGCCCGTCACGCTGCGCAACGTGGAGGCCGACCTGCATATCGCGGGCCTCAACACGCGCGGCGCACAATTCTCGAACCTGAAGGTGGACGACGACACCACGATCCGCCAATGGATGCGCACCGTCGAGCGCTTCGACAACTGGGCGATGACGGCCGGCACGATCGACGAGCGCATGCCGGGCCTGCTCCGGCGCACGGGCCAGCACCCTGTCTACGTGCCGCTCGAGGCCGGTGAAAAGATGCCCGCGCCGCAGAATCGCCGCATCGACGTGCGCTCGCTGTCGCTGCTCACCGGCGAGCCGGGGGCCCAGGCGATGACGCTGCCCAAGGCCGATCCGAAGACGCTGCGTCCGTTCGAGGTCGTCGGCGTGCCGATCGACAAGCCCGGTTTCTACGTGCTCGAACTCGCGTCGCCCGCGCTCGGCCGCTCGCTGCTCGCGAAGCCGTCGAGCATGTACGTGCGCACCACCGTGCTCGTCACGAACCTCGGCGTGCATCTGAAACAGGGCCGCGAGAACAACCTCGTGTGGGTCACGACGCTCGACAAGGGCAAGCCCGTGCCGAACGCGCGGATCCGCGTGTCGGATTGCAACGGCGACGAGATCGCGACCGGCAAGACCGATGCGCAAGGCCTGCTGAAGATCGACGGTCCATTCGAGCCGAAGCACGAATGCAGCCAGTCGGAACGCTTCGACGACTACTTCGTGTCGGCGCGCGTCGACGATCCGAAGACGGGCCCCGACATGGCGTTCGTCAGCTCGAACTGGAACCGCGGGATCGAATCGTGGCGCTTCAACGTGCCGACCGATACCGGCAGCGAACCGACCGTGCGTGCGCATACCGTGTTCGACCGCACGCTCCTGCGTGCCGGCGAAACCGTGTCGATGAAGCACTTCCTGCGCACCGAGACGCTGCAGACCCTCGCGTTCCCGGCGCAATACCCGACGCGCGTGAAGATCCGCCATCTCGGCTCCGACCAGACCTACAAGCTGCCGCTCACGTGGTCGGCCGACCACAGCGCGGACACGCAGTTCCCGCTGCCGCCCGCGGCCAAGCTCGGCGAATACAGCGTCACGCTCGAAGGCGGCCCGGACGATGCGCCGACCACCAGCTACTACAGCGGCAGCTTCCGCGTCGAGGCGTTCCGCCTGCCGGTGCTCAAAGGGTCGATCGGCGCGCGCGACGCGCAGAAGAGCCCGCTCGTCGCGGTCAAGGAAGCGCCGCTCGCGGTGCAGATCGACTACGTGTCGGGCGGCGGCGCATCGAACCTGCCCGTGCAGGTGTCGGCGCTGATGAAGTGGGCGTCGCCGCCGTTCGCGGATCGCTTCGAGGACTTCAGCTTCATGCCCTATCGTCCGGAGCGCAGCGACGGCAACGCCGACGACGATTCGCAGGACGGCGACAACGCGTCGGCCGCCAACAACGATCCCGACGCGACCCGGCTGATCGCGGACAAGCTGCCGCTGACGCTCGACCGCAACGGTGCGGGCGCGGTCACGCTCAAGGGCCTGCCCGACGTCGACGCGCCGAAGCGCATCGCGCTCGAGGCGACGTTCGCGGACCCGAACGGCGAAGTGCAGACGATCCGCGGCGACACGATCCTGTGGCCGGCCGCGGTGGTCGCCGGCATCAAGGCCGGCCGCTGGGTGTCGGTCGGCCAGCGCGTGCCGGTGCAGGCGCTCGCGGTCGACCTGCAGGGCAAGCCGCGTGCGTCTGTGTCGATCGAGATCAAGGGCGTCGCGCACGTCACGACGTCGTCGCGCAAGCGAATGGTCGGCGGCTTCTACGCGTATGACAACAAGAGCGACACGCGGGACCTCGGCGTGCTGTGCTCGGGCAAGACCGACGACAAGGGCCGCATGGCCTGCGACGCGACGCTCGAACAGGCCGGCAACGTCCAGTTGATCGCGGTCGCGAAGGACGGCGACGGCCGCACGTCGAACGCGTCGACGTCCGTCTGGGTCACGCGCGAGGACGAACTGTGGTTCGGCGGCGACAACACCGACCGGATCGACGTGATTCCGGAGAAGACGTCCTACGAGCCGGGCGAAACGGCCCGCTTCCAGGTGCGCATGCCGTTCCGCTATGCAACGGCGCTGGTCGCGGTCGAGCGCGGCGGCGTGATGGAAACGCACATCGTCGAACTGAACGGCAAGAACCCGACCGTCGACCTGAAGGTCGGCGAATCGTGGGGGCCGAACGTCTACGTGTCGGTGCTCGCGTTGCGCGGCCGGATTCGCGAGGTGCCGTGGTACTCGTTCTTCACGTGGGGCTGGAAGGCGCCCGTCGAATGGGCGCGCGCGTTCTGGCGCGAAGGCCGTCACCATGAAGCGCCGACCGCGTTCGTCGACCTGTCGAAGCCCGCGTTCCGCTACGGCCTCGGCGAGATCAAGGTCGGCACCGGCGTGCATCGTCTCGGCGTGACCGTGACGACCGACGCGACGCGCTACACGGTGCGCGGCAAGGCGCAGGCGCACGTGAAGGTCACGCTGCCGAACGGCCAGCCCGCGCCTGCCGGCACGCAGATCGCGGTCGCGGCCGTCGACGAGGCGCTGCTCGAATTGATGCCGAACAACAGCTGGGACCTGCTCGACGCGATGCTGCAGCGACGCGCGTACGGCGTCGAGACGGCCACCGCGCAGATGGAAATCGTCGGCCGCCGCCACTTCGGCCGCAAGGCCGTGCCGGCCGGCGGCGGCGGCGGCAGCGCGCCGACGCGCGAGCTGTTCGACACGCTGCTGCTGTGGAATCCGCGCGTGACGCTCGACGCGAACGGCAGCGCAAGCGTCGAGGTGCCGCTGAACGACGCGCTCACGCGCTTCCGTATCGTCGCCGTCGCGGCGGTCGGCCCGGACCGCTTCGGCACCGGCAGCACGTCGATCCGCAGCACGCAGGACCTGCAACTGATCTCCGGCCTGCCGCCGCTCGTGCGCGAAGGCGATGCGTTCCGCGCACAGGTCACGCTGCGCAACACGACCGACCGCGCGATGCAGGTGGTCGTGACGCCGCGCGTGACGGGGCTCGACGTCGCGCCGCAAACCGTGTCGCTCGCGGCCAACGCGGCGACCGAAGTCGCGTGGACGATCACCGTGCCCGAGCAGGCGCTCGACGCGGCCGGCGCGCTGAACTGGCGCATCGAGGCGGCCGAGCAAGGCGGCAAGCGCGCGGCCGATGCGCTGGCCGTCGCGCAGAAGGTCGTGCCCGCACTGCCGGTGACCGTGCAGCAGGCCACGCTCACGCAGGTCGACGGCACCCTGACGGTGCCCGTGTCGGCCCCGGCCGGCGCCGTCAACAACGCGCAGGGCGCGCCGCGCGGCGGCATCGCCGTGTCGCTGCAGTCGAAGCTCGCGGACGGCCTGCCCGGCGTGCGGCGCTGGTTCGAGCGCTATCCGTACCGCTGTCTCGAACAGCAGACGTCGCGTGCGATCGGCCTGCACGACGCCGCGCAATGGCAGGCGCTCGTTGCGCGGATGCCCGTCTACCTCGACAGCGACGGGCTCGCGAGCTACTTTCCGCCGTCGTCCGACGATGCGCACTACGGCAGCCCGACGCTGTCGTCGTACCTGCTCGTGGTCGCCGACGAAGCCGGCCGACTCGACCCGCGCTTCGCGCTGCCGGAAGACCTGCGCACGCAACTCGAAGCCGGGCTCGCGCGCTTCATCGACGGCCGCATCGAGCGCAACGCATGGGCGCCGCGCCAGGATCGCGACCTGCGCAAGCTGGCCGCGATCGAGGCGCTGTCGCGTTACGGTGCCGCGCAAGGCCGCATGCTCGGCTCGATCGAAATCGCGCCGAACCAGTGGCCGACGTCGGCGGTGATCGACTATCACGCGATCCTCACGCGCGTGAAGGACATCCCGCAGCGCGACGAGAAACGCGCGCAGGTCGAGCAGATCCTGCGTGCGCGCCTCACGTACCAGGGCACGCAGCTCGTGTTCTCGACCGCGCGCGACGACGACCTGTGGTGGCTGATGACGAGCAACGAGACCAACGCCGCGCGCCTCGCGCTGGAATTCGCGGGCGACCCGGCATGGAAGGACGAGATGCCGCGCGTGACGGCCGGCCTGCTCGCGCTGCAACGCCAGGGCGCATGGCAGACGACGACGTCGAACGCACTCGGCCAGCTCGCGGTCGAGCGCTTCTCGCGCACGTACGAGAGCGTGCCGGTCGCCGGCACGACGAAGGTCGCGCTCGGCGGCAACGAGCGTGCGATCCCGTGGTCGCAGGCACCGGCACCCGCCGACGCGCCCGCATCGGCCACCGCCGCGACGCGCGCCGCCGCCGCA
>NZ_VWWG01000068.1:0-35248 GCF_011753085.1 Burkholderia sp. Tr-862 | reverse complement strand
GCTGCTCCCGCCGCGCCTGCTGCTCCCGCCGCGCCTGCTGCTCCCGCCGCGCCTGCTGCGCCGGCCGCATCTGCCGCGCCGGTCGCGCCCGCATCCGCCCGGGGAGAACCGGCATGATTTCGCCGCGGCCGCTGGGCGAGACGCTGGGCGCGTTCGCCGACGTCGCCGAACAGCTGACCGCGGGTGCGGCGCAGGGGCTACGGGTGCACTCGGTGGTCATGGAACTGCCGCTCGACCTGCACATCGCGCGCGGCGCCGACGGCATCGAACTGGTCGGCGATCTGCCGCAGTTCCTGACCCGCACGGCCTTCGATCCGGAGCCGGCACGGCTCGCGATCGTCCTCGAAGCCGTGCCGATCGACGGAGCGGCGCAATGAACAGCAACGCCAGCCTGCGCCTCGAGGATTTCATCCAGGCCGTCCAGAGCCAGCTCGACAACGCGCAGGCGGCGATGGCGATCAAGGCGCGCAACCTCAACCTGCCGCTGACCTTCGCGATCAAGGACGTCAACCTCGATCTGCGCGCCCATGTGGAATTCGTCGAAAGCGAGGTCTGGATTCGTCCGGCCGGCCCGGGCGACACCGACAGCAGCACCTTCCATCTCGTCTTCACGACCATCACGCGGCCGGCGATCGAGGAGAACGCGATCGCGCTGTCCGAGGACGGCAAGGACCAGCCGCTCGACGCGCTGGGCGACGAACTCTCGGCCGAAGACCGCAAGCGGCTGGAATGGGCCGGCGTACGCACGGTCAGGCAATTTCAGCAGGCCGAGCAGCGCGACATGGTGCATGCGATCGGCCGCGTCACCAATCTGTCCGTGGACCGGCTGCGCCGGGCGCTCGATCGGGCGTCCGCGCCGAGCGTCGAGCGGGTCGAGCCCGTGGCGCCCGCCAATGACGCGCAGCCCGATGCGTCGCCGCTGCTGCGCGTGATCGGGCGCAATCTGGTCAACGGCACGCACGCGCCGCTGGTGCGGATCGGCAATCGCCCGGTCGCCGTGTTGCAATCGGCGGACGACGAGTTGCTGCTCGCGCCCGGTCGCGACCAGTGGGCCGGCGAACTTGCCGTGTCGCCGACGAGCCGGCATGCGGCCGCCATGGCGTTCGACCTGAGCGCATTCGCGCCGCCGGCGGCACCTGCGGCCAGGCCGATGACCCTGGCCGCCATCCCCGGTCAGGAGGAGGCGCGGCCATGACGATCTGCGCACTCGGCACGCCGTGGGCCTCGCCCGGCGAGCGGCAGTTCAGCCTGCCGACCAGCCTGCTCGTCAAGCTGGCGCTCGGCGAAGCGCCCGAGAACGTGCCGTCGATTCGCGACGTGACGCGCGGCGCGCTGGCTGCCGCGCAATGCATCGACGGCGGTCCGCTCGACCGTATCGTGGTTGCGTTCGCCGGCCGCTTTCTGGCGGTGCGCCCGTTCAGCGCGGCGGCCGGGCGCTGGGTGCCCGGGCACGCGCACCGCGGATACGACGCGATCGAGCAAGCGACGGGCATGGCCCGCACGCTGCTGCTGCGCGTGCCGGCCGGCACGGCAATCGGCGAGCTGTGCGACGCGCTCGCCCAACTGTCGACCGTGGAAAGCGTGACGCCCAACTACGTGGCGATGGTCCCGATGGACGCGCCGGGCCGGCTGGCGCCCGTGCCGCCGGCCGCGCGGTTCGCGCAGGATGCGCGCGCGCTGGTGCGCATGGCTGACGCGCATGCGATCGAACGGGGCGACAGCGGCGTCACGATCGGTCTCATCGACAGCGGCATCGCCCGCCGGCATCCCGAATTCGCCCATGCGTTCCGCACGGGCGCCGACACGGTGCGGCTGGAGCCCGGCGACTTGTCGCCCGGCGTGCAATTGCTGAGCGGGCATGGCCATCGCGGCGATTTTCCCGAGGACCGCTTCGTCGGTCACGGCATGGGCTGCGCGGGCATCATCGCCGCGGAGGGCGTGGCGATGCCGCGCGGACTCGGCGGCGACTGCCGCATCCTGCCGATGCGCGCGCTGGCGGCCGCCCGTCTGCCGGGCAACGCGCATGCGGTCGGGCTCGGCGCGATCGCCGATCTCGATCGCGCGCTCAAGCTCGCGGTCGATCTCGGCGCCAAGGTCATCAACATGAGCTTCGGCACCGACGACGCGACGATCGCCGCCAACCGGCCGAAACCGCATGCCGACACGATCGCGTATGCCGCCGCGCGCGGCTGCATCCTCGTTGCCGCGAGCGGCAACAACGGCAGCGTGACCCGCTACTGGCCCGCTGCCTACCCGCAGGTGATCGCGGTCGGCGCCGTGGGCGACGACGGGCGGCCGACCCGGTTCTCGACGCGCGGCCCGCACGTCGCGCTGTGCGCACCGGGCGAACGGGTGCTGACGAGCGCGATCGAGGCCTATCAGCTGGCGACCGGCACCAGTTTCGCCGCGCCGTTCGTCGCGGGCGCCGCGGCGCTGCTCGTCGCGTACGCGCAGCGCCGCGCGTATCCGCTAGCCGGCGCGGCGGTGGTCGATCTGCTCGTCGCCACCGCGCGCCCGTTTGCGCCCGGCGCGGCCGACGGCTGCGGCGCCGGCATTCTCGACGCGGCGGCCGCGCTGCGGGCGCTGTCCGGCCGCATCGACGCGTACGAAGCGGCGGGCGACGACGGTTGCACGGGCAAGGAAGGCACGGCCGACGACGGCTGACTTGCGCGCCGGATCCCGTTCACTCCCCGAACCGACCGGATTTCAAGGAGAAGTTAAATGTTTCAAGTCAATCATCAAGTCCGCTTCCTCGACCTCGTCGACCTCGAGACCCGGGCCCGCGACGGGCTGGTCGATATCGTCAACCGGCTCGAGTCGCTGAAGCGGCCACCGGTCGCTGCCGAGCGGGAGCAGCTCGCGCTGTGCAAGGCCATCCTCGCGGCCGTGTACGACACGAAATCGTCCGACGGCGTGGCGGAGGTATGCGATCCGCTGTTCGTCGCCACCCGCGAACTGCTCGCCCGCAAGTCGCTGATCAACCCGCCGCTGCTTTCCGAGCTGAACGGCCAACTGGTGTTCGGCGCGGGCGATGGGGGCGGCGCCAATGGCGCCAATGGCGCGAACGGCGCGAACGGCGTGGATACCGAGCCCGCGTCGATCACGCTCGTCACGCTGGTGCTGGGCATCCTCGCGGTGGACGGGGCCACGCCGCCCCCCGTGAAGGTCGTGGACGGCAGGACCGTGCCGGACGACGCCAGCGGGTTGATGAACACGTTTACCCGCCAGTTCTTCGCGGCGGTGGGCGAAGCCAATTCGTACGGTGCGCTCGCGCAGCGGGTGCTGGCGCTGCTGTGCATCGAGGGCGATCCCGACGGCCGCGGCGGCGAAAAGCCGGGCGTGGTCACCACCGAATTCGCGCGCGTGATGCGCGGCCTGCAGGCCCGCAAGATCCAGGCCGACGAGCCGCAATTGCGCCGCCGCATCAACGAGGAGCTGAACACGGTTCAGAACATCGGCGGCGAGAACGCGATCGCCGATCTCGGCATCGACCTGCCGAACCTCGAGGATCTGGAGGACGCGAATATCGTCGCCGACAACGTGCGCGTGATGGGCCCGATGATCGTCGCCGCGATGTTCGACGAGCTCAAGGTGTTCCAGGTCGTCGACCGCATCGTCGAGCAGTTCCAGCACGGCACGCTGCCGATCGGCCCGGGCAACGCCGGCAAGCTGCTCTATCGCTATTGGCGCGAAACGCCGAACCGCATCTCCGAGCAGGAGCGCAAGAACTTCGCGGCCATCACGCTCGGCGTTCCGGGCGGCGATCCGAACACTGCGGGCAACCGCGAGTTCAACGACCTGTGGATCCGTTTCGTGTCGTCGGTTTCGTCGTTCGTGCGCCAGACCGAAGTCGACTCGCTGCTGCGCGCGAGCGTGCCGAACCCGATCAACCACCAGCAAGTGCGCAAGGCCGCCCGGGATCTCGCCGGCAACCTTTCGCTGCACGGCTACGGCATGGCGCATTACGCCGCGCGCGAGATCCAGTCGCAGGTCAAGTTCATGATCGATCTGCTGCAGGATCCCGAGATCCGCGGCTGTTACGGCGCCAAGGACATGTGGCAGGTGATCGACCAGGTCGCGACCTACGATCTCGGCGGCGCGCGCACCAGCTCGCGCTATCGCACGCTGGCGACCTGCGGCACGATCATCACCGCGTGGCTGGCCAACAACGTCGATCGCGTCAACAAGGCGACCGGCCCGCTGCTCAGCATCGACCAGATCGCCAATCCCGACGTGTCGTCGAACCACAAGTCGACCGTCGACCCCACCGACTACGACCTGGTCAACGCGTGCGAGCTGTGGCTGGCCGATACCGCTACCACCGATACGCAGATCGAGCAATTCTCGCAGCCGCGCGAGGCGCCGCAGATGACGTCGAAGCCGGTGCCGATCCCGGCGATGGCGCGCGAGATGCTGGACGGCGTCGGCGATATCGGCGCCGGCATCGGCCTCGGCGCGGGCGTGCCGGTGAAGGCGGGCTACGGCGTCGGCGCGCACAACGGCGCGAGCTACTACTCGAACCGCCCGAACTGAACCGGCGTTGCGTGCGCTGCGCCATTCCCGAACCCTGCCGGAGCCGAGCCATGCCCCTGACCTCATTCCGCGAGCCGGTCGTCGCCCGGGTCGAACGCCGCCTGAAAAGCGCCGCGCGAAGCCTCGGTACCGCCGATCCATTCGCGCCGTCGCGCGATCTGTTCCTGCGTACGTTCGGCGACGGCGCCGACGATCTGCGGTTCCGCGACAACGCGCTGATGCCGATGGCAGTACCGTTCGAACCCAGCTTCTCGGAAAGCCAGCCGGGCAAGCTGCGCTTCACGATCGAGCCGTTGCCGCCGGAGGCGTCCGCGATCGACCGGCGCGACGAGTCGACGCGCGAAATGCGCAAGCTGATCCGCGACTTCATCGGCCGCGAGGCGCTGCACTGGTTCGACCAGGCGAGCGAGCCGTTCCGGGGCTTCGCCCGGCCGGGCGGAAACCTCGACTATGGCGCGTTCTTCGGCTCCAGCTACGATCGCGACGGGCTCTACGCGTCCAAGGTGTACTACGAGCTGCCCGGCGACGCCGGCACGATCGAGAACCTGCCCCGCGACCTGGCCGGCGTCGTCCAGGCCGCGCTGCGGATGGTGCCCGGGCTCAAGCCGCTCTTCACCACGATGGCTGCCCAGCGCGATCTCGGCGGCCAGCGGCTCACGTTCGCGTGCACCCAGGCACTGCGGCTCGCCGATCTGCAGCCGGTCATGGATACGCTCGGCATCGGCCATCGCCTGCCCGGCATCATGCAGCTCGTGGGGCTGGTGCTCGGCGGGCGGTTCGATCTGCCGCCGCACGGTGCGCTGCTCGCGTTCGGGCTCGGACCGGACGGGCCGGATCTCGAGCTCTACGTGCTGCTGTCGGCGATCCCCGACGTGCCGCCGGCGTTCCTCAGCCTGCTGACGATGGGGCTCGCCGAGCGCCCGCGCGGGCTGCACGCGCTCGAGCGATGGATGGGCGCGTTCACGCCGGAGGACGCGCACTGGCCGGGCCGCTTCTCGATCGTCAGCCTGCGCACGGACGCAGCCAGCCCGGCGCGCGTGAGTCTTTACCTGCGGCCCATCGAGTTCGAACTGCCGGTGGACGTGCCTGCCCAGGCCCACTGAATCGCTTCGTCACGCGTTTTCCGCGAGGTCGCCATGTTTCCGCAAGCTGCCCGTCACACGCCGATCGCGCCGCCGCCGCGCGCCGCCGTGCCCGCCCCGCGTCACATGCCGCCGGTGCCGGCCGACGAAGTGCGCCGCGGCGTCGCGCAGATGCTGACCCGATCGCAGGCCTTCAACGCGATGCCCGACGCCGATCGCCGCGACATCGCCCGCAATACCGCGTTGATCGCCGATTACCTGGCGCGGCCGGAGGGGTTCGCCGGTCACGAGCTTCCGGGCGGTCTGGCCATCGCGCCGGCGCGCGCGCTGGACGACACCGATCATGCGGCGCACGAGGCGGATTTCCAGACGCACAACCAGGCCGTCGACAGCATCGGCAAGTCCAAATTCAACGCGGCGGCCGCGCACGAGGGCGCCGCGGTCGCGGGTGAATTGCTGAACCAGGTCAAGTTTCCGACCTTCGTCGCCAGCCTGATCAGCGGCGTGTTCCAGTCGATCACGCACAGCTCGATCGAGCAGATGAAGGCGTATCAGGAAATGATCGCGCAGGTCGCGAAATCGCTCGGCCAGTTCGCCGACGAACACGTGACGGAGAACCAGGCGCGCGATCATATGGTCGGCCAGTTTCCCGAACTGTTCGAGATCGGCATGGACGACAGCGGCGATACCCCGAGCCCGCGCGTCCAGGTGCGCGACGGGGTCGATCCGGACGAAGCGTCGAAGACGGTGCGCGCCCGCTTGCAGATGGGCGACGGCGACACCTTCGACCTGTCGGACGAGGCTTCCGAACTGGCCATCGTCAACCGCTTCAAGATGCAGCTCGCCAAGCAGCGCCAGCAGATGCTGGCCTCGATCGTGCTGATGGGCATCAACCGCATCGTCGTCACCGACGGCAAGATCTCCGCGAAGATCATCTACGACGTGCGCGCGCAGGACACGCTTTCCAAGCAGCGCAGCGCCACCGCGGTCGACCTCGCCCGCGACAAGGACGGCAACGTGCAGACGACCTACGCCGGCAAGGGCACCTACGATCGCGGCGGCAAGTACGACTCCAGCAACGACAAGGACAACGGCCGCCAGTACAGCGCCGACTACTACGCGAAGGGCGACTACGAGTACGAGAACAAGCCGATCATCACCGCGTCGACCGCCGCGTCCGAAACCAGCAACTCGGCGATGCAGACCAAGATCCAGCTGTCCGGCGCGGTCGACGTCAACTTCAAGAGCGACTACCTGCCGCTCGACAAGATGGCGACGCCGCAGATGATCGCCACCATCACCGGCAACGCGACGCCGGCCGATCCCAACGTGCTGCCCAGTCCGAAAACGCCGCCGGCCGCCGTACCCGCCGCGGCGCCGGCTTCGGCCCCGGCCGCCGCGCCGGCTCCGGCCAAGGGAAACTGAGCCATGCGCCTGTCCGCTCCCCCCGACGCGCTTCACCCGGTACGGCCGCCCACGAGCGCCGCCGCGTTCGACGCGACGCGGCCCGAAGTGCGCCGCCTGCTGACCGCGATTCCGTCGTTCCTCGACCTGCCCGACGACGAGCGCCGCCGCATCGCCGCCGATACGGTGCGGGTGCTCGCCTATCTGGCCGATCCCAACGGCGTGCATGCCGAGATCGCCGAGCGCGAGGCGAACGGCGAACTGCCGCCCACGGGCCTCGCGCGCCCGATCGCGCCGCCGCATCCGGCGCCGCATCCGGCGCCGGCCGCGACGGCGCTGGCCGACGATCCTGTCACTGCGACCAAGCGCCAGCTCGCGCAGGACCCCGGCTTCGCCGGCAAGGACTTCCAGGCCGGTGCGGTCAAGCAGGGCGTCGAGCAGTTCGGCCAGATGGTGCAGAAGGTCGATTTCCCGAAATTCGTCGGCGGCCTCATCAAGAACGTGTTCCAGGCGATCGTCGAAAGCTCGATCGAGCAGATGCGCGCTTATGGCGAGCTGATCGCCAATGTCGCCAAGACCACCGGCCAGTTCATGAGCGACAACATCAGCGAGGGGGCCGGCCGCGACTATCTCGCCGATTCGTTCCCGGACGTGCTGTCGGTGCAGGCGCAGGACGGCGCCGACGCGTTCGACGCGGACAGCGCCGGCGCGGCGGCCGCCGCGGCCCCGTCGCGGCTGGTGGCGCAGGGCGACAACGCGCAGCAGCGGCTGGCGGAGATCAGCCGGAACTACAACCTCGAACCGCCCGTGACCGACCTGTCCGACGACAAGTCCGAGCTGCGCCTCGTCACCGCGGCGCGCCTGCAGATGGCGAAGCAGCGCCAGCAGCTGCTGTCGTCGATGGTCATGCTCGGCATCAATCGCATCGTCGTCACCGACGGGTCGATCAACGCCAAGGTGGTGTTCGACATGCGCGCCAGCGACACCGCGAAACGCACCTATACCGCGTCGATGCACGACCGCGAGAGCCAGAAGTACAAGGAATCGCTCAACGCCCATTACGGCAGCTGGTACACGCCGTATTCGGCCGACGCCGCGTTCGAGGGGCAGCAGGAGCACGTGGCCACCGTCGGCTCGGCGCTCGACGACACCAGCGAATCGAAGGCCGAGGTGAAAGCGAAGCTGTCGGGCGAGGTCCGCGTCAACTTCAAGAGCGACTACCTGCCGCTCGACAAGATGGCGACGCCCGAGATGATGTCGGTGATCCAGGGCAACTCGACGCCGTACAACCCCAACAAGCCGGCGCCCGCCGTTGGTTTGCCTGCCGGGCAGCACTGAATCATGGCGCGCAACCTCATCGCTCCGCTCGCGGATGCCGGGCTCGCGGCCGCCATCCGGTCGGGGGCGCGGCTCGTCGAGCGCGCGACCGCGCACGGCCTCGCGTTCGCGCTCGACGAGCTCGGCGACATCGCGATCCCCGATCCCGTTGCCGCACACGTCGACAAGGCGCAGCTGCGGGCGCTTGCGTCGCTCTATCTGGCGGGCGACCTCGAGTCCGCGGGCGTGATCCCCGCGGTCGAGACGCTCGCCGGCCTGTCCGCGAGCGGCGCCGTCGGCGTCGATCTCGGCGGCGCGCAGCCGCTCGTCGCCAACTGGTGGCACCACCGCGCCGAGAAGCTGGCGGCCGGCGAGCGCGCGGCGTTCTATTCGCGGTTGTTCGGCACCGCGTACGGCCCGGCGGCGGCGGATGCCGAGCGCAACGTCCAGTTCGAGGAATGCATGCTCGTGCTTTGCGAGGCGCTCTACAAGCTCGACGAGGCGCCCGGTGCCGACTCGAGCGGGGAGCTCGGGCACCAGGCGCGAGTCCGCAACGCCGCGCGCGCGCTCGCGCAGAATCTCGGCGCCGCCTGTACCGGGGTGACCGCGTTCATGGCCGGCGAGATCGTCGGCATGCTCAGGGACGCGTTCGCGATCCTCGGCCATGCCGACCTGCGTCAAGGCTTCGCCGCGCGCGACATCTGGGGCGTGGTCGCCGGCATCGGCAGACTCTCGCGGCAGCCGCCGCGCCAGCCCGCCGCGTATGTCCGGCGCGGCAAAGCCGGAATGACCGTGATCGCGTGGCTGGCGGACGTCGCGGATGCGCTGGGCGGCGCGTCGCCGCTGGTGGCCCTCGACAACCCGGTGATCGCCTCCGCCGCCGACTGGATCGAGGCCACGCTCAGCCTCGGCGAGAAACCCGATGGCCAGGCGCCTTCCATACCGGACGACGGCCGCGCCGTGCCGTCGGCTGCGCGTCCGGCTGTGCCGGCGAACGCGTGGGCCGCACTCGGGCGCTGACATGAAACCGCTTCGCTCAGGCCCTCGCGATGCGGGCGGCACAACCGGGGTGGCGGGGGCGGCGCATGCGCCGTCGCCCTCCTGGCAGCACGTTACGCGTCGCGGGACGCGCGCCGCGCGGCGGAGTCGCTGAGATGGCGGCTACCGCGCACCTCGCGCGTTCGCCGGTGCCGCGGCCCGACGTTCGTCACCGTGTCCGCGAACTGCTGTCCGGACAGCAGGGCTTCGACGCGCTCGATCCGGCCACGCGCCGCGATCTCGCGTCCGGACTGGTACGGATCGGCTCGCTCGCGCTCGACCACGACGAGCTCGCGGCGCAACCTCGCACGCCGCTGGCTGTCGCGCAGAACGCGGGCTCGGAGTATTCGGGCACCGCCATCGACCGGATGGCCGGCACCACTCGGGCGGTGCTCGACGCGGTGTCGTTTCCGCGCTTCGTGACCGAGCTGATCACGGGCGTCTTCAAGGCGATGAACGATTCGAACCAGCAGCAGCTGACCGCGTTCGTCGACCTGATTCGCAATGTCGCGCAGACCACCGAAGGCTTCGCGGACAGCAATGTCGGCATCGCCGGCGCGCGGCAGTGGCTGGCCGAGCATTTTCCCACTGCGTACCAGGTCAGCGGCGACGACGAGGCCGCGGACGACGCCGATGAACTCGCGGGCCTGCCGCCGGACGAGCGCCGCCAGCGCCAGCAGGAACTGCAGGCAGAGCGCGATGCCGCGACCCGGCTGGTGTTGCGCCCGGGCGCGACGCCGCCGGCCGAAGCGGCGCTGCGCAGTGCGCTGGGATTGGGGCCGGGCGATGGGGTTCCGGCATCCGATCCCGAGCGCCTGGTGCCGCTGGCGCAACAGGTGCTGGCCCGCAACCGCCAGCAGTTGCTCGCGACGATGGTGCAGATGGGCTTGCAGCGCATCGTCATCGAGAGCGGGCGGCTCAACGCCGCGATGAATTTCCATATCGATGCGAGCAGCGCCGCCGCCAACGACCGCGGCTCGCAATTCGACACGCGCAACACGGTGGGCGTGAGCGGGGGAGCACGCTTCGGGCCCTGGGGCGCGGAGGCCAATGTGCAGAGCACGATCGGCTACGTGTCGACCGACCGCACCCAGACGACCGAGAGCTCGCACGCCGACGTCAACCTGAGTAGCGGCGTCGAACTGGTATTTCGTACGGATTACGTACCATTGAACCGGCTGGCGGGCGTGGGCGACATCGAACGCATCCGCGTCAACACGATCAATCCGGATGCCGAAGCGGCGCGCCTGTCCGCCGATCGCACCGCCCAGCGCGGCGCCGAGCAGGCCGACATGGCCGCTCGGCGGACCTCGCTGGACGGTGGGCTACGCGCGCCGCCTGTCGCTGGTCCAGCGGCTTCGGGTTCCGCGGCTTCGGGCTCTGCGGCGTCAGGCTCGGCAGCGGGGGGCAGCGCCAGCCAACCGGCAGCGTTGCAGCCGAATCCGGCGTCTACGCCCAGACCCGCACCCGGAGCCGCACCCGGAGCAGGGGCAGGGGCAGCACCCGCGCCGCAGCCGACTTCCGGGCCAAGCGCCGCTGCGTCCCCGTCGCCCACGCGTCCCGCGACGGCCGCACCTCGATCGCCTGCGGGCGCAACGACAGCGGGACGCCGCGCAGCGTCATGAACGCGCATATCGTCGGCCGGGCCGTTTCGCAGGCCGGGACGTCGCGGCCGCGCGGTCCACGGCGGCATTGCGCAACCTTCAAGAGCTGCTGTCGGCGCAGAGCCTGTACAACTGACTTCGCGACGGGTGCCTCGGCGCCGGTCACCGGTTGCCGAGATCGCCCGCCACCGGCGCCAGCGCCCAGTCGAGCGCGAAGTCGGCGACCGCCTCCCAGCCTTGCTCGCCACAGGTGTAGTGACTTCGACCGGGGAACAGCCTGTATGCCGAAATCGCCCGCGAGTGCTTCGCGTTCTTCTCGTAGTTCTCGCGCTGGACGGCCGGCGGCAGGATGTGGTCGTTGCCGCCGGCGATGAACAGCAGCGGCGCGCGCTGGTCGTTCGCGAAGTTGACGCTCGTCGCGGCATTCGGTGTCACGTTCGCGAATCCGCCCTGAAACAGGATGCGCCCCGACACGGGCACCGCGTAGCGGTCATAGACCGGCTTCGATTCCGCGAGGCTCAGGTTGTTCGTGAACGCGTAGTGGAAATCCGTCTCGGTGATGGGCACGGCGCGGTGCAGGTTGGCCGGATTGCGCAGGACCGGGAAGGTCGCCTTGATCTCGCTGAACGGCAGCGCCCACACGCCCTTTACCGCGGCACCGTCGATGGAGACGCCGGCCGTGCCGAAGCCCGCGTCGAGCAGCAGCTGCACGAACGCGCCGCCGAACGAATGCCCCATGATGATCGGCTTCGTGTCGAGTGCCGCGATGGTCGCGGCAAGGTGCTCGAAGATCTCGCGCACACCGAGGTTCACGAGCGGCGACGGATCGCGGCGCAGTGCCTCGACGCCGGCCGTGCCCGGCTCGATGCCCGGATAGCCTGGCGTGATGACCCGCATGCCGCGCTGCGCGTAGCGGGTGACCCAATGCTCCCACGACAACGGCGTCATCCACAGGCCGTGGATGAGTACAACCGTGTCGGTACGCGTTTCCGGATTCATGTTCTTGGCTCCTGTGGTCGCCGGATGACACCGGTCACGCCCGCGAGTGTGCCGCGTGCCCCTGTCGAATCCCTTTGACATCGGCACTGCCCGGCGTGAATGATGTGTCCATCTTAAAGACCATCCGAGTACGTGACATGGCTGAAAAACCGGAATTCTTTGCTGAAACGCCGACCGGGCTGGACGATGGCGCAGACCCGTTCGTATTTCGGCGGGATGCGTTTTCCGACGTGCTGGAGCTGATCCGCATCCGGGGCAATACGGTGTTCACCTGCGCGGCATCGGCGCCGTTCGGGTTGCGCTTTCCTGCCGGCAAGTACCGGCTACACATCATCCGCAGCGGCAGCGTGACGATCGAGGTGGAGGGGCTCGACGCGCGCTATCAAGCGTCGCAGGGCGACCTCGTCATGCTGATGCATGGCCACGGCCATGTCATCGCCGACCGGCCGGGCCGCTCCGCCCGGCTCGTCACGGATCTCGCGCCACAGTACTACGACCGTGAACGCCTGACGATAGGTAGCGGCGACACCACGTGGCTGTGCGGCGATTTCGGCTTCGACGGCGTGCTGTCGCAGCGCCTGCTGTCCGTGCTGCCGCCGGTGCTGGTGCTGAAGGGCTTGCGGGAGCGGCCGTTCGAGTGGCTCGAGCTGAGCTGCCATTTCATACTCGACGAGGCGTTGAGCCCGCGCGCGGGCGCCGCCGCGATGATCTCCCGCTTGCTCGACGTGATCTTCGTCCAGTTGCTGCGCACCTGGGCGACGGAAGGGGCGACGGGCCACGGCTGGTTGTCCGGCGCGATCGACAGCCGGATCAATCCGGCGATGTCGGCCATGCACGCGGATCCCGGCCGCGCCTGGACCGTCAACGACCTCGCCGAGCTGTCGAGCCTGTCCCGCTCGGCGTTCGCGGATCGGTTCCAGCGTGTCGTGGGCCAGGCGCCGTTGAGCTATCTGACGACCTGGCGTCTCGATCGGGCCGCGGAGCTGTTGCGCTACAGCCGCGCGCCGGTAGCCGATATCGCGAACCGCGTCGGCTATACGTCCGAGGCGGCGTTCAGCCGCGCGTTTCGCGGACGGTACGAGATGTCGCCGATGCAGTGGCGGCGAGCCAATACAGAATAGGTCCGCGCGAGGCTTGGCGTGGGCGGCGCCGATGTACGGTGAGACATCGGCGCCGTGGTTGCGTCTATCACGCCCAAGGCGCGACCGACGCGCCCGTGATCCCATGGCGCCTCAATGCATCCGCGACGAAGCCCGACGCCTTCATTTCCTCGACGAACGCGCCGAGCAACGCGGCCGCCGCTTCGCCGCGGCTCTTGGGTACCCCCATCGCCTGGCGGATCACCATGAAGCGCTCGTCGAGCAGGCGCAGGCCGGGCGTCTTCGCCGCATCGGCTTCGAGTTGCTGCTTCACGCCCGCCGCGACTTCGAGCTGCTGTTCGACGAACGTCGGCACGACGGCCTGCGACGTCGGCGCGCGCACGATCTGCGCGGCTTTCAGCTCGCGCGTGAGGAACAGGTCGTACGCGCTGCCCTTGCCGACCGCCACGCGATTGTGCGGCTGGTCGACGTCCGCATTGCCGCGGATCGGCGAATCGTCGCGCACGAGATAGAAGCCTTCGATCAGCACGTAGGGCGCGGTGAACGCAACCGTTTCGCCGCGCAGCGGATCGACCGCGAAGAAGCCGAAATCGGCGCGTTCTTCGGTCAGCGCCTGCACCGATTTGCCGGCGCCATCGAACACCACGAGCTCGAGCTCGGCCGACAGCCGCTCGGCGAACGCGCGCGCGAGGTCGATCGACACGCCAAACGGCTCGCCGGTTGCCGGGTCGCGGTTCGCGAGGATCGGGTTGCCGAGATTGATCGACGCGCGCAGCTTGCCGGTCGGCGTGAACGCGGAGAGGACGGAAGGGTCGATGGTCATGAAAGGCCTCGCGGGGAATCGGTGCGCCGGTCGCACGGGCGCTCGGGATTTGAGAATGGCACGGATGCGCGACAGCGCATCGAGCGTATGCGGCAGATGTGCGATTACTTGACCGCCACTTCCGTATGCACGACTTGCGGCGGGCTCTTGAAGAACGGGCCGGCCAACTGCCGCCACGCCTGGAAGTCATCAGATTGCCGGAAATGCACCATGTGATCGTCCACGGTGTCCCACTTGACGACGAGCAGGTAGCCGCCGCTGCGCTCGATCACGCGATGCAGCTCGGCGCCGCCGCAGCCGCGCGCACGCGCGAACAGCGGGAGTGCCTGGCGAACCGCCGCTTCGAAGGGCTCGGCCTGCGACGGATCGATTTCGAGCGATGCCATTTCCAGAATCATGAATGCTCCATACAGGTTGAAAGATGCGAATGGATCGTGACGCGAGGCGCGACGCGCGCCGCACATTCGGGAACGATACCGTAATTCGGCATCCCGTTCGGCCGAGCCGCCTGATGGCGTACCGCAAGGCCGTCGATCGCGACCAGGCAAAACGGCGTTGCCGCGAATACGCGACGCCGATCGACCTGCTGCTTGTCGATCCGCGCGAGGCGGCGGCTGATTTCAAGAAGCTTCACCTGCATAATGCGGTGCGGGAGAAGACGAGCGATTGAGGTGCGCGGTCCGGCATCGAGATCGCCTGATTGCCACGCTACATTCAATTCCGGAGAGAGGAGCTCGACATGGCAGAACTTGACGACGTGCTTTACGAGCGGATCGGCGCACTGAGCGAGGCGGGCGATGCCTTGGTAGAAGACGGGGACTACGCAGGCGCGCTGGCGAAATACTGGCAAGCATTCGACCTGCTTCCCGAACCCAGGACCAACTGGGAGGCCGGAACCTGGTTGATGGCAGCCATCGGCGACACGAATTTCCATCAAGGCGACTACGAGGCCGGACGCGACAATCTCGGCCATGCGATGCATTTCCCCGACGCGATCGGCAATCCGTTTCTGCACCTGAGGCTCGGTCAGTGCCAGTTCGAGCTCGGCAATCTCGACCGTGCCGCGGACGAGTTGATGCGCGCCTACATGGGTGGCGGCCCGGAGCTGTTCGAGGACGAGGACGACAAATACCTGCGGTTCCTGGCAACGCGGGCGGAAGGGATCAAGACACCCTGACACGGGCATTCGCTCCGCGCACGGATCAGCGTTTTCCCCGATGTGGAAGCGGCGGCACAGGCCGATGTCACAGAGGTAGTGAAGACAATTGATCCGAGGCCAATTATGACGACATCCGCGATGAACGGAGCGAACGATGCACTACCCGAAACGATCGCCGAAGCCGCATCCGGCGACACCGCCGCCGCTGCGTCGATCCTGCTGGTCGACGATGAACCGAGCGTGCTGTCCGCGCTCAAGCGCGTGTTGCGGCCCGCGCGCTACGGCGTCCTGACCGCCGACAGCGGCGAAGCGGCGCTCGAGATCCTGGCGTCGACCGAAGTCGACCTGATCGTGTCCGACATGCGCATGCCGAACATGAGCGGCGCGGCGTTTCTGTCGCGCGCCCGCTCGCTGTACCCGGACACGATGCGCATCCTGCTGACCGGCTATTCCGACATCGCGTCGATCGTGGAGGCCGTCAACGAAGGCGGCGTGTACCGCTACCTGAACAAACCGTGGGACGACCACGACCTGCTGATGACGATCGAGCAGGCGCTCGAGCAGCGGCGCTTGCGCGCCGAAGCCGCGCGGCTCGCCGCATTGACCGAAGCGCAAAACGAAACGCTGCGCCGCTTCAATACGGAACTCGAAACACAGGTGCGCGCGCGCACCGAGGAGCTCGCGCAAACCGTGATGTTCCTCGAAGCGGCGCAGGCCGACCTGAAAAGCAGTTTCACCGCGATGGTCCAGGTATGCGCGAGCATGATCGAACTGCGCTGCGGGACTGCCGGCGGGCATGCGATGCGCGTCGGCGAGATCGCGCGGCATCTCGCGCTGTCGGCCGGGATGAGCAACCTGCACGCGCAGGACGTCTATTTCGCCGGGCTGCTGCACGGCATCGGCAAGCTGTCGCTGCCCGACGAGCTGCTGCACAAGCCGCTCGTGAAGATGACGACGGACGAACACAGCCTGTTCCAGCAGCACCCGCTGCGCGCGCAGATGGTGCTCACGCCGGTCGCGCAATTGCACAAGGTCGCGTCGATCGTGCTGCACCAGTACGAGCGATACAACGGGCGCGGCACACCGGACGGCCTGACGGGCGACGCGATCCCGCTCGGCTCGCGGATCGTCGCGATCGCGCGCGACTTCGAAGGGCTGCGCAACGGCGAGATTGGTGCGCCGCACTCGGTCGAGCAGGCGATCGACGTGCTGCACTCGCAGGCCGGCGTGCGTTATGACCCGCTGCTCGTCGCGCGCTTCATCGAACTGATGCGGCATCCGGCGAGCCTCGGCATCGCGACGTCCGTCGCGGAGATCCAGTCCGCGCAGCTGCGCGAAGGGATGCAGCTCGCCGACGATCTGCGCACGCATCGCGGCGTGCTGCTGATGACGAAGGGCAGCGTGATGTCGGCGCATCAGATCGAACTCGTACGCCGCTTCGAGGCACGCGAAGGGACACCGTTCGACATTCTGGTGCTGACCGGTGCCGCCGCGTCGAAGCAGGCACCGGCCGACGCCGCGCCGCCGGCCTGACGTCGCGTACCGCACGGCCGCGGCGCGCGATCGTCCGTGCGCCGCGGCAACGCGTTCATCTCGACCGAGGGCTCGATCATGCATGGCACCTACGATCCGCTGCTTGTCCTGCTGTCGCTCGTCATCGCGACGCTGGCCTCCTATACGGCGCTCGACCTGGCCGCGTTCATTTCGCTGCTCGACAACCCGAAGCTCAAGCTCGCATGGCTTGGCGGCGGCGCGGCCGCGATGGGCACCGGAATCTGGTCGATGCATTTCGTCGGCATGCTGGCGCTGTCGCTGCCGATCCCGCTCGGCTACGCGCTGTCGGATACCGGCGCGTCGCTGGCCATCGCGGTGCTCGTGTCGTATTTCGCATTGAACGTCGTCACGCGTGCACGGTTGCGCCGCCGGCGCCTGCTCGCGGGCGGCGTGCTGATGGGCGCCGGGATCGTCGGGATGCATTACACGGGGATGGCCGCGATGCGCATGGCGCCCGGCATTCGCTACGATTCCGTGCTGTTCGCGGCGTCGATCGGCATCGCGGTGATCGCGTCGACTGCCGCGCTCTGGATGGCGCAGGCGCTGCGCGTGCAACAGGCGCGCCATGCGACCGCGCTGCGCATCGGTGCGGCGCTGATCATGGGCATCGCCATCACGGGCATGCACTACACGGCGATGGCGGCCGCGCATTTCGCGCCGGATGCGCGATGCGGCGCGGCGAACGGGATCGATGGGCCGTGGCTTGCGACGACGATCGCGCTGTTCACGATGGCGACGCTGATCGTCACGCTGCTGGTGTGCCGTTTCGATGCGCGTACAACGTTTCTGCGCGGGATGACGGATACGCTCGAGCGGCTGGTGCGATTGCGGACCGCGGAACTCGAAACGGCGTTGCGACGCTATGAGCAGACGACGGCGATGCTGCAGCGCACCCGCGAGAACATGGCGACCGAGATCGACGAGCGCAAGGCGGCGCAGATCCGGCTCGAGCAGGAGAAGGACGAACAGCGGCGCCTGCTGCGGGCGCTCGAGGAAACGCACGTGCAGCTGCTGCAGTCGGAAAAACTCGCATCGATCGGCCAGCTCGCGGCCGGCGTCGCGCACGAGATCAACAATCCGGTCGGCTTCATCAGCGCGAACCTCAACACGCTGAAGACGTGGGTGCGCAGCCTGCTCGACGTGATCGCCGCGCATGAGGCCGCGCTGCCGCAGCTGGAACCCGCACAACGTGACGCGCTGGCCGCGATGGGGCGCGTCGCCGATCTGGACTACGTGCGCGACGAGATCGCGACGCTGATCGACGAGTCGATCGACGGCGCGCTGCGGGTGCGACGCATCGTGCAGGACCTGCGCGATTTCTCGCGGCCGGGCAGCGGCGAATGGTGCGTGGCCGACATCCATGCGGGCCTCGAGAGCACGCTCAACGTCGTCCACAACGAACTCAAGTACAAGGCCGACATCGTGCGCGAGTACGGCGACGTGCCGCACGTCGAATGCCTGCCGTCGCAATTGAATCAGGTATTCATGAACCTGCTCGTCAACGCGGCGCACGCGATTCCCGAGCGCGGCGTGATCACGATCCGTACGTCGAGCGACGACGAACAGGTGTCGATCGCGATCAGCGACACCGGCGCCGGCATGACGCCCGACATCGTTCGGCGGATCTTCGATCCGTTCTTCACGACGAAGCCGGTCGGGCAGGGCACGGGGCTCGGCTTGTCGGTGTCGCACGGCATCGTCGAGCGCCACCGCGGCGCAATCGACGTGACGAGCGAGCCGGGGCGCGGCACGACCTTCCGCATTCGACTGCCGATCCGGCGCGCGAACGCGAACGCGAGCGTGAGCGAGACGGCGGCAGTCGGGCCGCGCGCGTGAGCGCGATGAGGGGCATCGTCGCCGCTATCGCTTGCGCCGCCGCCGTCGAAAGAAATTCCAGAACATCGCGGTCGCGTCCGGCCCCGTCGCGGAGTGGAACGCTTCGCGCGGATCGCCGCCGCTCCACGCGTGCGCCAGGCGGCGAACGATGCAGACCCGGACGATCACCCGGCCGCCGCGCAGATAGTCCGTGTAATCCGCATCGTCATGTGCGTAGGTATGCCGCTCGCCGACGCGCAGCTCACCGTGTTCGTCGATGAGCCGATTGATCCGCGCGAACGCGACGCCGAGCTGCAGCGCGTTCTGCTCGGCGACGACCGTATCGAGTCCGCCATGCACGACGAGCGCAGGCATGCCCGGATAAGCGCGCACGTCGACGCATGCGTCGACGACGCGTATCGGGTCGTCGCGCAGGCCGCGGCGCATCAGGCTCATCGCGGCCATCGTCGACAACGGCGGCGCGATGGCCGGACCGGAATGAAGGCCGACGGCCGCGAACCGATCGGGATACGCGAGCGCCAGCTGCGCGGCCAGCCCGGCGCCGGCCGACATGCCGGCCAGATAGATCCGGTCGCGGTCGAACCCGCGCTCCCGCACGATCGCGTCGATCAGCGACGCAACCGCCGGGAGCTCCGACTGCGACGCATCGCCATGCCAGTTCCAGCAGCGATGCGCATGGGCGGTCTTCGCCTGTTCGGGAAACAGCACGGCAAACCCGGCACGCTCCGCGACGCGGCACATGCGCGTGCCCGCGGCGAACGACTCGGCTGTCTGCTTGCAGCCGTGCAGCATGACGACGACCGGCATGCCCTCGGTCGTTGCCGGTGCGGCGGGCAGGTACAGCGCGTAGGCAAGATGGTTGACGAGGCGGCCGGCGGCCGGGCGCGCGGAATGAAACGAACGCAGCCAGGTGCCCGGTGCGTGGCGCGGCGACGGGTGGGCGGCCGGCGCCGGCGTGCGGGTGCGACGCGGCGTCCGTACAGTGGCGGGGCGTTTGACCGACGCCGCCGGTTTGGCTGTCTTTCGTTTCGGTCGCGCGCTCGTCGCGGCGGAAAACAGGTCGAAAGGCCGGAGCCAGAGGCTGGTTTTTTTCCTGGGCATGGACGAATCTCGTGCCGGTGGCTCGCGCAACAGCATGCGGCGCGGCCGGCCGTCGGATGGAAGTCGAATGCGGGCAGAGCACGATTCGTGCTTGCGGGAAGCGTCCGCGTCGAAGCGGTCTCGCAGGGCCGACGCGAACGCGGCTGGCGGAGTAAATACCACGCCACGCGACATCCTTACAGACGGGTCGCGATTCGCACGGGCCACGCGGCATGCTAGCAGGCACCGCTCGCATCGGGTGCGATGGTTTCATGACGGATCGGTGAATGTTTCGACCCTGTCGTGGGGCGGGGCATCGGTGCCGCCGTGCTGCGCGAGCCGATTGCCGACGCGGCGCGATGCGTTACCGGCCGTCGACGGCGCGGTTCGCGAGATGGTCGACCATCCGCTGGGCGGCGGGCTGCAGCGTATCGAAGCGCTGGAAACACACGATGAAGCGGCGCTTCGCCCATGAGTCGGTGAGTGGAATCATGTGCACGCCGAGCGACTGCCGGTAAGCCGCCGCGACTTCGACGGGAATGACGCTGATGCCCAGGCCGGCGGCCACGACGCGAAACGCCGCGTCGAAACTCGACACGATCACGCGATACGACACGGTCCGGCCGCGGTCCGCGGCCGCCCGCTTGAGCATCGTATGAACGGCGGTGGCCGGCGGCAAGCCGACGTGCTCGAATTCGAGCGTGTCGTCGAAGCCGATCGACTGACGGCCGGCGAGCGGATGCTCGGGATGCACGGCGAGCGCCAGCTGGTCATGGCGATAGGACCGCGCCTGCAGCCCTTGCAGGTCGACGTTGTCCCAGCACACGCCGAGCGCGGAAGCCCCTTCGCGCACCTGCCGGACAAGATCGCGCGACAGACGCTCTTCCACGTCGACCTTGATGTTCCGGTTGGCGGGGTCTCGCATGAACGACGCGATGTCGTCCAGCAAGACTTCCGCGATCGCCGATGCCGACGCGCAGATGCTCACGCGCCCCTGCAGCCCGTCGCCGATCGCGGTGACGTCGGCCGCGATCCGCTCCATCGTGAACAGCATGCTGCGCGCATGCTCGAGCAGCGCGATGCCGGCCGGCGTGGGCGTGACGCCGCGTCGTGACCGCGTGAGCGCAGGCACGCCGAGATCGCTTTCGAGCTGCGCAATGCGCTTGCTGATCGCCGAAGGCTCGATGTGCGCTTCTTGCGCGGCACGCGCGATATTGCCGTGATCGCACACCGCCACGAACAGCCGCAATGTCTTGAGGTCGATGTCGCGCATCGGTGCAGTCTCCGCGTGTCGAAACGTTCCGGACCGGAAGTTTTCGGCTCGATTCCGCCGCTTTCCGGTTCTTCGGGAATGTCAGAAATTACCACGACGAGGGCGACGCGTCGCTCCGCCCGTATTGCTTTCGAAATGCCTTCATGGCGTGGCGTGGAGGGATTCCGTTTCGGAACGATTTCGGTTCCAAACCGGTGCTTTACGTTTTTTCGGGAATCTCTAAAGTGGGGCTATCGCCGGCGTGTGACGACCGGCCACCGATTGCGGAGACAGCCACGCCATGCCTTCTTTTCCCACCCACGTCGTGATTCGCGAGGTCGGATTGCGCGACGGCCTGCAAAGCATCCAGGCCGTTCTGCCGACCGCGCGCAAGCTCGAATGGATCGCCGGCGCGTACGCGGCCGGCCAGCGCGAGATCGAAGTCGGCTCCTTCGTGCCGGCGCGGCTTCTGCCCCAACTGGCGGATACCGCCGAACTCGTCGCGTACGCGAAAACGCTGCCGGGCCTCGCCGTGTCGGTGCTGGTGCCGAATCTCAAAGGCGCGCAGCGCGCGCTCGAAACCGGCGCCGACCTGCTGCTCGTGCCGCTGTCCGCGAGCCGCGAACACAGCCTCGCGAACCTGCGCAAGACGCCCGATGAAGTCGTCGCCGAGGTCGCGCGCATCCGTGCCGAGCGCGATGCCGCCGGGTCCACGACGCTGATCGAAGGCGGTATCGGCACGGCATTCGGCTGCACGATCCAGGGGCGCGTCGAACCGGACGAGGTCCTGCGCTGCATGCAGGCGTTGCTCGATGCGGGCGCGGATCGCGTCAGCATCGCCGATACGGTCGGCTACGCGGGGCCGGCTGCCGTGCGCGCGCTGTTCGAGCGGGCGCGTCGCGTCGCCGGCGAGCGCTTCTTTTGCGGTCACTTTCACGATACGCGCGGTCTCGCGCTCGCCAACGTCTATGCCGCGCTCGAAACCGGCGTCGCGCGTTTCGACGCGACGCTCGCCGGCATCGGCGGATGCCCGCACGCGCCGGGCGCAAGCGGCAATGCGTCGAGCGAAGACCTGGCGTTCATGCTCGCCGACATGGGCATCGACACCGGCATCGACCTGCCGGCGCTGCTGGCGCTGCGCGCGAAGGTCGCGCGCTGGCTCGACGGCGAATCGCTGCACGGCGCGCTGTGGCGGGCCGGCCTGCCGAAAACCCATCGCGCGTCGATCGCGCTCAATGTCTGAGGACCTCATGGAAACCAACGCAAGACTTCCGCTCGACGGCGTGCGCGTGATCGAGTTCACGCACATGGTCATGGGGCCGACGTGCGGGATGATCCTCGCGGATCTCGGCGCGGAGGTCATCAAGATCGAGCCGCCCGGCGGCGACAAGACCCGCAAGTTGCCGGGCCTCGGCATCGGCTTCTTCCGCACCTTCAACCGCAACAAGAAGAGCGTCGTCCTCGACATCAACACCCCGGAAGGCAAGGACGCGGCAGTCGAACTGATCGGCACCTGCGACGTGATGCTCGAGAATTTTCGTCCGGGCCTGATGACGAAACTTGGTCTGGACTACGACACGCTGTCGAAGGTGTTCCCGCGGCTCGTCTATGTGTCGCACAAGGGCTTCCTGCCCGGGCCGTACGAGAAGCGGCTCGCGCTGGACGAAGTCGTGCAGATGATGGGCGGGCTGTCGTACATGACGGGGCCGGTGGGCCGGCCGTTGCGCGCGGGAACGTCCGTCAACGACATCATGGGCGGCATGTTCGGTGCGATCGGCGTGCTCGCCGCGCTGCGCGAACGGGAAGTCACCGGGCGTGGCCAGGAAGTGCAAAGCGCACTCTTCGAGAACTGCGTGTTCCTCTGCGCACAGCACATGCAGCAATACGCAATGACGCATGAAGCGCCGCCGCCGATGCCCGCGCGCGTGTCCGCATGGAGCGTGTACGACGTGTTCACGCTTGCCGACGACGAGCAGCTGTTCATCGGCGCCGTCAGCGACAAGCAGTTCGTCACGTTATGCGACGTGCTCGGCCGGCCGGATCTGCCCGCCGAGCCGCGCTTTGCCAGCAACGCGCTGCGGGTTGCAGTCCGGCCGGCATTGCTCGACGTTCTCGGCGACATCCTGAAGGGCCACCGGGTCGACGAACTGACGCCGAAGCTCGAAGCCGCGGGCATTCCGTATGCACCGATCGTGCGACCGGAGCAATTGCTCGATGATCCGCATCTGAAGGCCAGCGGCGGCCTCGTGCCGATGGAGACCGACGACGGCACGACGACCGATGTCGTCCTGCTGCCGCTGACGATGGGCGGCCGCCGGCCGGGCGTCCGGCAGGCGCTGGCCCGGGTCGGCGAACACACGCACGAGATTCTTTCGCGGCTGACCGGCCGCGCGGCCGCATGACCCTCTACCGCCTCGGCAGCGAGCCGATCCGTCGAGGTGTTGCAGCACGAAACCGTTGAGAACCGCGCGCCGCGCATGACGTGCGCGACGCGCACCACCGGCAGACGGACCACGATCGAACAACAAGGCCGTCGACATTCGCCGTATCAGGAGACAGACATGCAGCCCACCGTCACCGCGGATTCGCGTCCGCATGATTCGCCCTTCATCGATGTCGACGTCATGCCGGGCGCCGCGATCGCCGCGCGTATGGATCGTCTGCCGATCACCCGCCATTTGTGGATGCTGGTGCTACTGATTTCACTGGGCGGCTTTTTCGAAGTCTACGACCTGATCTTCACCGGCTATATCGCGCCGGGCATGGCGAAGAGCGGCGTGCTGCAAACCACCACGCACGCGTTTTTTGGCTTCACCGGGATCGCCGGCTTCATCGCCGCGACGTTTGCCGGCCTGTTCGTCGGTACGTTCGGGCTGGGCTGGATGCCCGATCGCTACGGCCGGCGCGCGGTGTTCACGGTGTCGCTGCTCTGGTATTCGATCGGCTCGGTGATCATGGCATTTCAGACGACCGCCGAAGGCATGATCCTCTGGCGCTTCATCACCGGAATCGGCGTCGGGGTCGAGATCATCACGATCGACAGCTACGTGACGGAACTCGTCCCGCAGCAGATGCGCGGCCGCGCGATGGCGTTCAACCAGAGCGTGATGTTCGCGGCGGCGCCGGTCGCCGCGATCCTGTCGTACTGGCTCGTGCCGACCACGGTGTTCGGTATCGACGGATGGCGCGTCGTGGTGCTCGCGGGCGCGCTCGGCGCGTTGCTGGTGTGGTTCATCCGGCGCGGTGTGCCGGAGAGTCCGCGGTGGCTCGCGATGCACGGACAGGTCGACAGGAGCGACGCGATCGTGCGGCACATCGAGGCGATCGTCGAACGTCAGTCGGGGCGGCCGCTGCCGGCGCCGTCGCCGATCGTCGAACAGCCGCGGCATCGGCGCGCATCGCTCGCGGAGTTGTGGCAGCCGCCGTATCGTTCGCGCCTCGTGATGCTGATCGTCTTCAACTTCTGCCAGGCGATCGGCTATTACGGTTTCGCGAACTGGGTGCCGACGCTGTTGATCAGCCAGGGCATCACGGTCACGAAAAGCCTGCTCTATTCGTTCATCATCGCGTTCGCGTTGCCGGTCGGGCCGCTGCTGGCGATGGCCGTCGCCGACCGGATCCAGCGCAAATACCTGATCGTCGGCGGCGCGCTGGTCGTGATCGTATGCGGGACCGCGTTCGCGCAGGTCAGGGCCGTGGTGCCGCTCATCCTGCTCGGCGTGTTGATCAGTTTCGCCGGCCAGATCATCTCGGTCTGCTACCACGCTTACCAGGCAGAGTTGTTCCCGACCGCCGTGCGGTGCCGGGCCAACGGGATCGTGTATTCGGCCAGCCGGGTTGGCGCGATGATGTCGGGTTTTTCGATCGCGTTCCTGCTGCGGGATTTCGGGTTGCCCGGGGTATTTGCCGGCATCACGGCGTGCATGCTGGCGGTCGCGGTATCGATCGGGTTCTTCGGGCCGAAGACCAACGGCCTGCGCCTCGAGGAACTGAACCGTTGACGGACCGTTGCAGCGGGTGCGCGGTCCGTGCTCGTCGCTGGCGCTGATCCAGCAACGTCCCGCTCGCTACGCTGAACGCAGCGCCCGCCCGGGAAGCCCGCGCGCCGCAGATCCTGCATGAAGGCATCTCGAAGGGCGGGGGGCGGCGCGCTTGCCGCCGTAAAACTTTACCGATACGTCCACACCCGATGTATCACGAACATCGTCGGCGGGATCAGCAGCGCGATCGCGACGATGGCCCAGCCGCGCGGCACGTCGAGCAGTTCGGCGGCGCGCGCGAGCAGCATCGTTTCGGCGAAGCCGGCCAGCGCGACCGTCAGATAGCGCACCAGGTTGCGCGAATGCACCGTCGACGAGAAGCTCCACAGCGTATTCGCGAGATACGAGAACGCCGTCGCGCACACGAACGCGACGGCATTCGCGAGCACCTGCGTGGCGTCGAGCAGCGCATACATCGCGGATGCGACCAGCACGTGCAGCGCGGTCGAGCCGAGTCCGGACAGGCCGAAGCGCGCGAGCCGCACGCGCTCGGCGCAGAGCAGTTCGAACATCGCTATCTCCGCCGGTCAGCGTGTGCCGACCCGCACGCGTGCCGGCTGGACGCGGCGGCGTGCGGCCGTGCGCCGCGTATCGCGCGCGACCGGCAGCTCGATCACCTTGGCGTGCGCCTCGTAGCGGCGGCGAATCAGATAGACGGGACGTTGCTTCGACTCGTCGTAGATGCGTCCGATGTACTCGCCGACCACGCCGATGCCGACGAGCTCGATCCCGCCGATGAACAGCGTGACCGACAGCAGCGACGCATAGCCGAGCACCGGGTTGCCGAACAGCAGCGTACGGCCCACGATGAACGCGCCGTACAGGAACGCGAGCGCGGCGATGCCCAGGCCGATATAGGTCCAGCTGCGCAGCGGCACGGTGCTGAAGCTCGTGATTCCCTCGAGCGCGAAGTTCCACAGCTTCCATCCGGAGAACTTCGAGTGCCCGGCGCTGCGCGCTTCGCGCTGGTACTCGATGATCACGGTCTGGTAGCCGACCCACGCGAACAGCCCCTTCATGAAGCGATGCCGCTCCGGCAGGCTGCGCAGCGCGTTCACGACCTTGCGATCCATCAGCCGGAAGTCACCGACGTTCTCCGGCAGCTTCACGTCCGACAGCAGGTTGTGGACACGGTAGTAGATCGAGGCGGCGGTGCGCTTCGCGAACGAATCGCACGCGCGGTTGCTGCGCTTCGCGGCGACGACTTCCACCCCGTCGCGCCAGTGCTCGAGCATTACCGGAATCAGGCTCGGCGGATCCTGCAGGTCGGCGTCGAGCGGGATCACGGCGTCGCCGGCGGCTTCGTCGAGGCCAGCCGTCAGCGCCGCTTCCTTGCCGAAGTTGCGTGTTAGATCGATGACGCGCACGCGGCGATCGCTCATGCTGATCCGGATCAGGCGCTCGAGCGTGTCGTCGCGGCTGCCGTCGTTGACGCAGACGATCTCGAAGCGGATCGCGTCGAGGCCGGCCATCAACGGAATCACGACGTCGAAGAAGCGTTCGACGGCTTCGCCTTCGTTGTAGAACGGCACGACCAGCGAGACGAGTGGTGTGTAGAGTGATTCGCGCATGATGGTTCCCCTGTGATCGCGTGTCAGCGGTCGATGCCGAAGGTCGGGCGGCCGGTGCGGCGCAGTCCGTGCGCCGGGCGGTGATGTGAGCGCAACGGATGCGTGAAGCCGGTTTCGGTCGTGTTGTCGCGTGCGTCGGGCATCGACGGCACGTCGTGCCGTTCCCGTGCGATCCGGCTGACGAGCAGCGCCAGCGACGCCAGCGTGACGAGCGGCATGAATTGGAACGACAGGTGCGATACCAGCACGAGGCCAGCGAGCGGCATCACCCACAGCAGCAGCAGCCATTCGCGATCGAAGCGCCGCCAACCGTGCGTCCATGCATAGCGTGCGTACCAGGCGATCACGAGCCCGTACCAGGTCAGGTCGTAGTCATACAGATAAGGGCTGACGATCAGGCAGGCGCAGGCGAGGGTCGCCGCGCGCAGCGCGTACGAACACGCGCCGCGCCACGCGTACACGACGGCGATCGCGGCGGTCGCGGCCGACAGCAGCTGCAGCGCGCGCGCGACGGCGGCGGGCCAGCCGGCCATCGTGGCGAGCGCGAACACGGTGGGCATGCGCGCGAGCCTGGCGTGGCCCGCGCCGACGATCTGGTATGCATCGTTGATCCCGTGCACGAACGCGACCCACGAACCGATCCCGAACGCGAGCGTGGACAGTGCGACGCCGCCGGCGATGGTCGCGGCCCACGCGGCCAATGCGCGCCATTGGCCGGCGCACAGCAGCGCGAGCGGGAACAGGATCGCCATCTGCGGCTTCATCGTCAGCAGGCCGAAGCAGATGCCGGCGATGACGGGGCGGCGGCTCAGCGTGAGCAGCCCGACGCCGGCGAGCGTCGCGGTGAAGAGGCTCGTCTGCCCGACGATCACCGTGAGAAACGCGCCGGGGAACGCGAGCGCGCAGAGCAGCGCGGCATCGCGCTGCACGGTGGCGCGGATCGTCACCGCGAACAGCAGGTAGGTGATACCGAGCCACAACACCAGCGCGAGCAGGTACGGCATCCAGCCGAGCGGCAGCACCAGCAGCAGCATGGTCGGCGGATAGAGCCACGGCAGCGAGCCGTTCGCCGCGCTGATCGTCGGGATCGCGAGTTTCTCGATCGCGAAGAGCGACGGGAAATGCCATGCGTCGATCGCGTGCCCGAGCGCCGCGAGCCGTGCGGCGCTCCAGATCGGCGCGAGATCCTGCGCGAGCGGTTCGGGCACGGACGTATGCGACCCATGCACGCGTGCGACGTAGAGGCAGATGAACAGCAACTCGGCGAGCAGTACCGCTGCCGCATAGAGGCGCACCCGATCACGATTGAGCCAATGCGGGAAACGGCGGGGCCCTGCGATCGGCAGCTCGGGATGGGCGTCGATCGTCGAACCGACGTGCAGGAGGGAGAGCGGCGATTTCATTTCGCGCTCCGCGGCGCAAGGCTTGCGCGACGCACGACGACGAACAGGACGGCGAGCAGCACGATCGGGCCGATCTGCGGCAGCTTCGTGATCCGGTTGAACACCTCGAATATCGGCAGCAGCCACGCGAGCACGATCACGATCTGATCTCCCGGCAGCCAGCCATCCTCGAGTCCGTGCGCGATCACGCAGAAGACCGCGATGCCGAGCCACGCCAGTTCGTAATGCCACAGATAGGGTGTCGTCAACAGCGTGGCGACCGCCAGCGCCGCGCCGCACAGCCGCATGTCGGCCGTGCGGCGCCACACATGGACGGCGGCTGCGATGGCGAGCAGTCCGACGGCGGCTTGCGCGGCGAGCGCGATCGGAATCGATGCACCCGCGAGCCGCAGCGCCGCGAACGTCGTCGGTGAAACGAACCAGTACGCAGGAAGGGTGAAATGCATGCCGCGCACGATCGACATCGCCTGAGCCAGGCCGGTCAGCGAGCTGGTGCCGGTCAGCGCAATGCCGGCCACCACGAACAGCGCGGTCGTGAGCGCCGCCGCCGCGAAGGTGCGCCATGCACGCGCCGCGATCAGCACGAACGGAAACACAATCGCCATCTGCGGCTTGATGGCGAGCAGCCCGATCAGCACGCCGGCGACGATCGGGCGCGGGCCGAGGAAATGCAGCGCGAGCGCGGCGATACCGGCGGTCAGGATGCTGTTCTGCCCGTACAGGATGGACCCGAACACGCCGGAATAGGCGAGCACGACGAGCGCGGCGGCGCGCGGAACAGGCAGGTACGCACGCAGGCCCGACAGTCGCAGGACGGCGTACGCATAGCATAAAAGGCTGCCCGCAAAAAAGAGGAAATACGCGGGCAGGAAAGGCACGAGGGCAATCGGCGCGACGAACAGCAGCATCGTCGGCGGATAGAGCCAGGGCAGCGATTGGTGACCCAGATAGGCCCCGAACTGCGCTACCTCGGCATGGGAGAAGAAGACCGGATCGTAGATCGCTGCGGCATGGCCTTGCAGCACGAGTTGAGAGGCGGTCCAGAAGACGGAGAAGTCGACGCCCGGCCGGGCGGTGGTCTGCGACGTGAAGGCATCCGTGACGGCGCCCCAGGTGATCAGGAAGCCAACACAGAGCATCAGCATGATGCAGCTGTACGGAATGATCCTGTCCGCTGTCAGCCATTGAGCACAGCGTTTGGCGCGATAGCGCACTCCACGATTGGCTGTGTACATGATGCCCCGTCTGCAGTGAAGGCCGCCTGGTGTGCCGCAGCCTTTTTGTGTTGTCGTGTATCCGGAGCGAATCGCATTCAATGGCGCTGTCCGGTGAATGCATTGTTGGAGAAAAAATCGCGTGACGCAAACCGCGGGCTGAATCGTGAAATATCGATTTGGCGGCGACACGGCTGAAAACCGGGTTTTTACGTCTGAAAAAACCGCGCCGGCGCAAATGATGTTTCTCGCTTGAAACATTCCGGGTTTTTGGCCGGTCCGGCACGTCTCGGAACCAGCGTCCGGGGAGCGGCCTCGCGCATTCGGGAAAATCCCGAGAAAATTTTTTGGTGCCTTGCACGGCGCGGCGGCGCTCACGCCGCGACCCCACGGCGACCGGCAGGCGTATATCAAATCTGAAACATTTCGCGCATCGGGCCGAAGCCCGACTGGCGGGCGAATCGCCCGAACCCTTGCTGCGCCTGGCTTTCTTTTCGGCTGGCCTGCTCTTTGCGTCAAGGTCCGCACGACAGTCGACGATGTGATGAATGACCGGTTCAAGCAACGGACTCACCCAACCGGACTGAATCACCTGCGGAAAGCAACGGATCGAGGGCGCGTCGGGGAATACGCCGCCCAGGCCTTGAAAACCGCCGGAAACGTCGACCGAACAAATAGGCGACGGCATCGTCCGCGCAACAAGAATCACATGACAGCATTGGGGAATAAAAATGAAAGACCAGAGCACGCCGTGGCTTGCATGCCGCGCAGAAGACCCGCAGCAGCATCGACGCGCTTGCGTCACCCGTTCAATTCGAATCCATGCGCCGGACGGCAGTCGTTCCGTTCCGCTCGATCGTCGCGTCTCGGCGATCGAATCGCGCATGCGCATCGCCCGCTCCAGCTCACCGACATACGCTCGCCCGGACAGTCTCGACGACTGCCGTGCCTGTTGCTGAGCGCAGCATCCGAATCGCTTTGTTGTGCCGGTAGTACCCGCTCCCCGCGTCGATCCCCGACAACGGGATTTTAATAGTAGTGCGAAAGGAGAAGAGCCATGTTCACGTTCATCCAGAAGGTCCGCGGTTTCGTCCAAGACGAACAAGGTGTGACGGCCATCGAATACGGCCTGATTGCTGCACTGATCGCAGTCGGACTCGTTGCTGCGCTTACGGCGGTCGGAACGGATCTCAAGACCGTGTTCAACACGATTGCCGACGATCTCAACGCGGCCATCTGAATGGCGGGGCGACGAACGGTGGGTCCGGCCCGTTCGTCGCCATCCCGTCACGCGTGCAGGGCCGGACGCAACCCCAACAGATGTCGGATGGAACGAACGGCGGATGGCTCGGCCGGTGCAGTGCTCGAGCCGCCCCCGCTCTTTTGATCAAACCGAATCGGAGGACGCCATGCGGATCAGGGTACATGCAGGTGCGATATCGCGATGGATCGCCGACGAGCAGGGCGTGACGGCGATCGAATATGCGCTGCTTGCAGCGATGTTCGCCACCGTCGTGCTGGGAGCCGTGGTCACGCTGAAAGGCTCGCTCGAGGATATGTACAACATGATCGCGTCGATCGTGACCGCGGCGGTCGAAACCGCGCTGGGTCAGTGATTCCGGCCATTACGTCCAATCGAGGTTCGCCATGTTGCTGCCTGCCGCGCTGCCTTACCCGGTTCCGTTGTGCGTGACGCTGCTCGCGATCGTCGCGGCCAGCACCGACATCACGAGCCGACGCATCCCGAACCGGCTCGTCGCGCTCGGTCTGGTCGGCGCGCTGATCGCACAGTGCGCGCTGCATGGCATCCAGGCAGGTGCGCTTGCATGGCTGGCGGGCGCGGCGACCGGCTTCGGCCTGCTGCTGCCGTTCTATCTGCTGCGCGGAATGGCTGCAGGTGACGTGAAGCTGATGCTCGCGATCGGCGCATGGGTCGGCGCGCAGATGACCTTCTACATCGTGCTGGCCACCTTTCTGGTCGGCGGGATCGGCGCGATCGGCTTTGCGCTGCTGCGCGGACGCATGCGCCAGATGTGGGCGAACGTGTGGGCGCTGATCGCGCACCGCGCGACCGGCGCGTATGCAGGGGCAACCGACGGCCCCATGGAAGTCGCGTCGGTTGGCGCGTTGCCGTATGGCGTGGCGATTGCCGCCGGCACGCTGGGCATGCTGTTCGTTTCGTCTGTATAGAGCGTGACGAACCCGCAACGAGGATGAAACGCACATGAACACGATCCCCACCGAACCGAAACGCGACGCGCAGGTTGCACACCTGCCGTATCCGCCGCCGTCGCGGGAGGTGCATGCGAAACCGGGCGCGCTGCTGCCGCCGGCGCCGCGCTCGCTCGAGGAAACCGGCTTGACCCAGGCGTTCGTCGCAGGGCTCGTGCTGAAGTCGACGCTGGTGCTCGGTCGCCCGTCGTACGGCGTCCTGATCGAGCGCCACTGCCTGCCGCTCGCGGTGCTCGACGACGTCTTCGCGTTCCTGGTGCGCGAGCATCTGGTCGAACTGACCCATCGCGGCAAGACGGACCTCGACGTGACGTTCCGCCTGACCGACGCGGGCCGTGTGCTCGCGCTCGAAGAGCGTGCGCGCAGCAGTTACAGCGGACCCGCGCCGGTGACGCTCGACGCGTATCTCGACTGCGTGTCCACCCATTCGGTGCGCAAGCTGCGCGTGGCCCAGAACGACGTGTGGGCCGTATTCGAAGGCGTCGTCATGGACACGGCGATCCTCGATTCCGCGGCCGCCGCGCTCAACGCCGGCCGTCCGCTGCTGATCCACGGCCCCGCCGGCAGCGGCAAGACCTTCCTCGCGGAGCGGCTCGGCGCGCTGATGGGCGGCCACGTGCCGGTGCCGCATGCCATTTACGCCGCCGGCGAAGTGATCCAGGTCTACGACCCGATCGTGCATGTCGACGCGGCGTCGCAAGCCGACGGCCAATCGGTCGATCGCCGGTGGTGCCTGTGCGAGCGGCCGGTCGTGATGTCCGGCGGCGAGCTGACGCTCGACGAGCTCGACCTGCGCCGCGACGAAGGGGCGGGCTTCTACCAGGCGCCGCCGCACATGAAGGCGAACATGGGCATGTACATCGTCGACGATCTCGGCCGCCAGCGCGTCGAGCCGCGCGACCTGCTCAACCGCTGGCTGCGCCCGCTCGACCGCGGCGTCGATTTCCTGACGCTCGAGTCCGGTAATCGTCTCGTGCTGCCGTTCGACGTCTGGCCGGTGTTCTCGAGCAACCTGGCACCGGAGCAGTTCGCCGACGACGCGTTCCTGCGCCGGCTGGGTTCCAAGCTTCACGTCGGCGCGTTGTCGATCGACCACTACCGCGCGGTGTTCGATGCCGCATGCGCGTCGCTCGGGCTGGTGCCGGCGCACGACGCATTCGACTATCTGCTGTACCGGCTGCACCTGCCGAGCGGCAAGGCCTATCTCGCATGCTTCCCGATGGATCTGCTGCGCCTCGTCGCCGCCGGCGCGCGGTATCGCGGCGATCCGCCCGAAGTGACGCACGACGCGCTGTACGACGCATGGGCCAGCTATTTCGGCTCGGCGCCCGAGCGCGACGGCGTGCATCCGCCGCCTGTCGAGCACGGCGGGCGCACGTACATCACCGGTTGAGCCGTTTCTTTCACGATTCGTTGAGGAGCATTGCCATGAAAAACAGTCGAGCGCTCTTGATGCTGATCATCGCGATGGTCGCGGGGCTTGCCGCGGTCGTGTTCGCGTCCCGCTGGCTGATGAATACCTCCAGCAGCTCGGTCACGTCGGTCGCGGTGGCGACCACCGACCTGAACCTGGGCGAGCCGCTCGGGCCGAACCAGATCCATATGGTGAGCTGGCCGTCGGGCAGCGTGCCGACCGGCGCGTTCGCCGACACGAAGGAGCTCGAAGGGCGCGTCGTGCGCACGAGCCTCGCCCGCGGCGAGCCGGTGATCGAGTCGAAGCTCGCGCCGGTCGGCACGAAGGGCGGGCTGTCCGCGGTGATTGCCGACGGCAGCCGCGCGATCACGGTGCGCGTGAACGACGTGGTCGGCGTCGCGGGCTTCGCCCTGCCGGGCAACTACGTCGACGTGATCGTCAACACGCAGGAACAGCAGGGCAAGACCGACGGGCAGAGCATCTCGAAGATCGTGCTCGAGCACATCCTCGTGCTCGCCGTCGCACAGCAGGTCAGCCGCGACGACACCGCACCGAAGGTCGTCAACGCCGTGACGCTCGAAGTCACGCCCGATCAGGCCGAACGCCTCGACCTCGCGCGCAGCGTCGGCACGCTGTCGCTCGTGCTGCGCAACCAGGTCGACCAGAAGACGCTGACCACCGACGGCGCAACCAAGCTGACGTTGCTCGGCAAGGCCCCGGTACCCGACGCGACGCCCGCACCGGCACCCGCGCACGTACGGACCGTGCGCGTGCATGTCGCGTCGCACGCCGCACCGGAAGGGCGCCGCGATTGCGTCGGTGTGCTGACGGGCGTGCACGGCAGCGTCGAATGTTTCTGAACACGCAAAACACATCCAGATAACCAGATTAACCAGATCGGCCGCCGTCAGGGCACGGCGGCCTTGCAAGGCAAAAGCCGGCGTCTCGCCGGTCACTCGGGGGATCAGACGAAATGAAGATCAATCCGCAATACTCAGGTACCGGCCCGGTGCGCACGCGCATCGCACGGGGCGCGATGATGGCCGCGATCCTCTGTGCAGGAACGCTGACCGTGTACAGCGCACTGGCCCAGGAAGGCGCCGAATCGGCTGCGCTGATGAAGGGCGGTGCCAGCGCGCCGGCCGCCGTCGCGAAGGGGCCGATGCAGATGACGATCAGCATGGCGCCGGCGCCGGCCGCCGCGGCCGCCGCGTCGGCGGCGCCGATGCGCGGGCCGAACTGCGTGGGCGCGGTGCGTGATGCGACCAGCGTCAGCGTGCCGCTCGGCAAGTCGCTGCTCGTGCCGATGCCGGAGCCGGTGCGCAACCGCACCATCGGCAACCCGGCCGTCGCGCAGGCGACGATGGTGTCGCCGCAGACGCTGTACATCCTCGGGCTGTCGGTCGGCACGACCAACATGATCGTGCAGGGCAGAAGCGGTGCGTGCCGCGTGATCGACGTGGCGGTCGGCGCGGACGCCGGCGGCCTGCAGGCGTCGCTGCAGCAGCTGATGCCGGGCGAGCGCGACATTCACGTGTCGACCGCCGCCGGCACGATCGTGCTGGCAGGCAACGTGTCGAACTCGCAGGCCGCGCAGCAGGCCGTGCAGATCGCCCATGCGTACAGCGACAGCGCCGGTGACGGCAGCGGGGCCGGCAAGGGCGCCGGCGTGCTGAACATGCTGGCCGTCACGTCGCCGCAGCAGGTGATGCTCGAGGTGAAGGTCGCCGAAGTGTCGAAGACGCTGATCAACCAGATGGGCAGCGCATTCAACATCCAGGGCGGCTTCGGTTCGTGGAGCGGTGCGCTCGTCAGCAACCTGCTCGCGGGCGTTGCAAGCGGCGCGATCTTCAACAAGGCGAACAACAAGCCGTTCCGCGTCGCGGCCGATGTGCAGAACACCGACAACCTCGTCAAGATCCTCGCGGAGCCCAACCTCGTGACGATCAGCGGCCAGGAGGCGACGTTCCTTGCCGGCGGCAGGATCTTCATCCCGATCCCGCAGAGCGGTAGCAACGGCGTCTCGTCGATCACGCTGCAGGAAGAGGAATTCGGCGTCGCGCTGAAGTTCACGCCGACGGTGCTGGCCAACGGCCGGATCAGCCTGAAGGTCGCGCCGGAAGTGTCGGAACTGTCGCAAACGGGCGTCACGCTGAGCGCGTCCAACATCGGCGGCACGTCGATCCTGCCGCTGATCACGACGCGGCGCGCGTCGACGACGGTCCAGATGAGCGACGGCGAATCGTTCGCGATCGGCGGGCTGATCAAGGACAACGCGACCGGCGCGCTCAAGGCGATCCCGGGCGTCGGCGAGGTGCCCGTGCTCGGCGCGCTGTTCCGCAGCACGTCATTCCAGCAGGACCGCACCGAGCTGATCTTCCTGATCACGCCGCACCTGGTGAGGCCGCTGCAGACCGCCGACGTGCCGCTGCCGACCGACAGCTTCTCGAAGCCGAGCGAAGCCGACGTGTACGCGACCGGCAACATGGAAGGCCGCAAGGGTGTCCGCAAGGCGGCCACGCAACCGTCGAACAGCGCGACGGATGCACCGCAGACGCCGGCTTCGGCACCGGCTCCCGCGCCGCAATCGGCA
>NZ_VWWG01000067.1:0-233 GCF_011753085.1 Burkholderia sp. Tr-862 | reverse complement strand
AAAAAAAAAAAAAAAAAAAAAAAAAAAAATAAAAAAAAAAGTAGAGCAAACAGATAAACAGAGACGCGGTGGCAAATGTAAGCACGGCACGCCGGTAGCAAACATTACACCGTGCGATGACAGGGCACTCCACCACGTCGACGATCTGAGCACCGCTCGTTAACTCACCTAGTTCAACATCACACACAGTGCGCTCACCGGTATAACACCAGAAACACCAGCACCATGCTACC